>NZ_CP106753.1:600000-762500 GCF_025642115.1 Chitiniphilus purpureus
CAGGATCCGGCCCCGGCAACGGAAAGTCCCGTCGTGCTGAGCAACGGCATGGCGGTGATGCCCGAAACGGGCCCGCTGGTGCGCTAGGCGCAACTGGGGTCACGCCGTTGGCGGTTGCCACGGCGTGGAGGGGCTACTTCACTTTGGGATTGCTGCGGGTGGCGTTCGAAGCATATTCGACGCCATGCTTGGCCAGGTAATCGCGGATCAGTTGCCGTACCACTTGCGACGGCGTCACGTCCTGCGTGGCGCACAGGTCTTCAAATGCCTTCTTCTTGGCCGGGTCGATCAGTATTGTGAGACGTGCGGTTTTGTTTTCCATCGGTTAGAACTACCCAGTAACGATCGCCGAATCATAATTGAATAACGCCTGTCCGGTCGCCCTGCCGCAGGCAGAGAGGTGCGCGCCGATGCACCAGAAGACTGAATGCCGCGGTGGCGTTGCTGCTTCCTTGCGCAGGATCAGCAGCAGGAGCGGGCATTTGGTTTCATGATGACCAGTGTCTGCCCGCCCGTTGCAATCACGCAGGTCGGTTGGATCCGGTTTATGCCACGCACTCGTCCTGATTTCTTGCTTTTTGTGTAATTATTTTTGCCTGCCTGAGCCCTGCCATGTCTCTCCTGCCCGGCGCCGTCGCGCCCGATTTCGATGATCCGATCGCATTGCTCGTGGCCTGTCACGACAAGGTCCGCCACTTCGCCCGGCTGACTGTGAAACTGCGGGACCACCTGGACGGCCGCGCGCCGGATGGGGATGCCGTGGCTGCGGCACAGCGCATCCTGCGTTATTTCGACCAGGCCGCGCCGCTGCATCATGCGGACGAAGAGGCCGACCTGTTCCCGGCCCTAAGGCAGCTGGGCGATGCACAGCTGGACGCGCAGATGGCGGCACTGCATGCCGAACATGAGCAATTGTCCGCGTTATGGCACGCGGTACGGCCTTGGCTGCACGCCATTGCCACGGGTGTCGCCTGTGCGGCCCCCGGCGAGGTCGCTGACTTTGCATCGCGCTATGCCCGGCACGCGCAGACCGAAGAGCAGGTGGTGTTTCCAGCCGCGGCCCGACTGGCGCCGTCCGCACTCGCCAGCCTGGGCCGCAATATGGCAGCGCGACGCGGTGCCACAACCCATGAGGCCGGCGGCAGCGCAACCTAGAACTGCCCACCCTGGCCAGCGGTGCAGCACTTGTCGGTTATGCTCTGGATGCCCTGCGTTCCACGCGACGTGCCGGCATCACCGCCCCCGGCTTTGGCAACTCCGAAAGCGGCGGCAGCACAGCGTGTGGACGTTGTGGGAAACGACGGCTGCCACAAGCTGCGGCCGGGGCCAAAGCAAAAAGCCCAACCTTGCGGCTGGGCTTTTTGAGGTATTCCATGGTTGCGGGAGCAGGACTCGAACCTGCGACCTTCGGGTTATGAGCCCGACGAGCTGCCAACTGCTCCATCCCGCGTCAGAGAAGATGAGTATCCTACCGCCCACGGGAAATCATGTCAAGCAAAATGACAGGAAAGGTCATCAGGCGCTATTGCACGATCTCCTTGTATGCAATCCAGGTTGCATGACCAAGCACCGGGAAGATCACGATCAACCCGATCAGCCCGGTGGCAAAGCCGAGCGCGGTCAGCGCCACGATCAGCACCGCCCATACCAACATCGCCGGCAGGTTTTCGGTTACCGCCCGCACGCTGGTCATCATGGCAGTGATCGCATCCACTTCGCGATCGGCCAGCAGCGGAATGGAGACCGCTGTCAGTGCGAACACCACCATGGCCAGCAGCGCGCCGATGGCGAACCAGGCGATCGTGAAGCCGGCGTACTCGCCGACCAGTGAGGCGAACAGCAATTTGAGCGAAACCGCCTCGCCGCCGTAGAACAGTGCGAACAGAATGGCTGACACGCGCTCCCACCCGATCGCGATCATCCCCAGGATCACGCCCAGGAAGGCAATCTGGCTCAGGTTCTTCATGTAATCGCGCACCGATTGGCCGAAGGATGCGGGGCGACCCTCCTCGCGTGCACTGGTCAGCTCATAGATGCCTGCGGCAATCAGTGGTGCCACCAGCAGGAAGCCGGTGATGCAGGTGGTGAACAGATAAGGGTAGTTGTAAGCCAGGCCCAGCGAGAGCCAGCCCGCGATCGCGACCAAAAAGCCCCATGCAAGACTGGGCCCGGGGTGTGCCTTCAGGTCCTCCCAGCCCAGCTGGATCCAGGCAAAAGGTCGTGCCATGGCTACCTTACGAACCTTGGGTAGCGTGAAATGCCGATCTAGGCTATCAAGATGCAGATCCATCATGTCCTCCACTATTTGTGGACTCGAAACGTCCACTTGTAGTGTCGATTTAGGCGACTACTAAGCCCAAATGTGCAAAAAACCGACAGACGGCGGTATTTGCATTCCAGCGTCCTTGCTTCATGCTGTTTTTTTCCTAAATATGATCTGGATCAAAAAAACGAAAAATTAGAACGCCGCCACTGCAACGGTGGAGGGCGACATTTAACCAGTGGAGGTTACAGATGCGGTTCTTGCGCGCCTGCGCACTCGCAGCGTTTTTGCCTGCCTGTAGTTACGCCATAGACGGAAGGTACAACTTCCAGACCCCGCAAACCCTGATCGCTCACGACATCAACGAACTTCACGCCTGGATCATGGCTGTGATCGCCGTGATCTTCGTGGCGGTGTTTGGAGTGATGTTCTACTCGATCTTCAAGCACCGAAAATCGTCAGGACACAAGGCTCGCCACTTCCACGAGAACACCACCGTGGAAGTGCTCTGGACGCTGATCCCGGCGTTGATCCTGGTGGTGATGGCCTGGCCTGCCGCCAAGGTGGTGCTGGCCCAGAAGAACACGGGCGATGCCGAGCTCACCATCAAGGCGACCGGCTACCAGTGGTTCTGGGGCTATGACTACCTGGATCACGGTTTCGGCTTCAAGAGCAAGCTGGCGACGCCGCGTGAGCAGATCGACAACTACAAGAGCGATGGCCAGGCCAAAAGCGAGCACTACCTGCTCGAGGTGACCGAGCCGATGATCGTCCCGGTCGGCACCAAGGTGCGCATCCTGACCACGGCCAACGATGTGATCCACTCGTGGGGCGTGCCGGCCTTCGGGGTGAAGCAGGATGCGATCCCGGGCTTCATCCGTGACACCTGGTTCAAGGCGGACAGGATCGGCACCTTCCGTGGTCAATGCGTCGAGCTGTGCGGACGTGACCACGGCTTCATGCCCATCGTGGTCAGCGTGGTCTCCAAGGACGATTTCAAGGCCTGGGTGGACAAGAAGCAGAAGGAAGCTAAGGCCGCCGCGGATGATCCGAACAAGGTCTGGACGCGCGACGAGCTGATTGCACGCGGCAAGACGGTATACGACGCCAATTGCGCGGCCTGCCACAAGGCGGATGGCGCGGGCGGCGGGCCGTTCCCGGCATTGACCGGCTCCAAGATCACCACGGGGCCCGTCGCAGCGCACATCGGCATCGTGTTGAACGGCAAGGGCGCCATGCCGGCATGGCAGGGTCTGTCCGATACCGAGATCGCCGCCGTGGTGACCTACGAACGCAATGCACTGGGCAACAAGGTCGGCGACTTCGTGCAACCGAAGGACGTCAAGGCCGCCCGCAAGTAAGGATACGCAACATGACTGCTGCTACCGATACTCTAGATCTGGCCAAACACGGCGAGGCTGGCCATCACGGACATGATGACCATGGCCATCATGCGCTGACCGGCTGGCGTCGCTGGGTTTATGCGACCAACCACAAGGACATCGGCACGCTGTACCTGTGGTTCTCGTTCGCCATGTTCATCACTGGCGGGGTGATGGCGCTGGGCATCCGCGCCGAGCTGTTCACCCCGGGGATGCAGTTCTGGCAGCCCGAGTTCTTCAACCAGCTCACCACGCTGCACGGCATCATCATGGTGTTCGGCGCCATCATGCCGGCGTTCACGGGTCTCGCGAACTGGATGCTGCCGCTGATGCTGGGCGCGCCGGACATGGCGTTCGCCCGGATGAACAACTGGAGCTTCTGGCTGTTGCCTCCGGCCGCACTGCTGCTGATCATCTCGCTGTTCGTGCCCGGCGGTGCCGCGGCAGGTGGCTGGACGCTGTATCCGCCGCTGTCGCTGCAGTTCGGGATGGGGATGGATCTGGCGATCTTCTCGGTCCACCTGCTCGGCATCTCGTCGATCATGGGTTCGATCAACATCATCACCACCATCCTCAACATGCGTGCCCCGGGCATGACGTTGATGAAGATGCCGATGTTCGCCTGGACCGCGCTGATCACCAACTACCTGCTGGTGGCCGTGGCGCCCGTGCTGGCCGGTGCCGTGACCATGCTGCTGACCGACCGCCATTTCGGCACCCACTTCTTCAAGGCGGTGGGCGGTGGTGACCCGGTGCTGTTCCAGCACATCTTCTGGTTCTTCGGCCACCCCGAGGTCTACATCATGGCGTTGCCGGCGTTCGGTGTGGTCAGCCAGATCATTCCGACCTTCTCGCGCAAGCCGCTGTTCGGCTACCACTCGATGGTCTATGCCACGGCCTCGATCGCCATCCTGTCGTTCATGGTGTGGGCGCATCACATGTTCTCGGTTGGCATGCCGGCCACCGCCCAGCTGTTCTTCATGTTCATGACCATGCTGATTGCGGTGCCGACCGGGGTGAAGGTGTTCAACTGGATCGCCACGATGTGGCAAGGCGCCATGAGCTTCGAGACGCCGATGCTGTTCGCGGTCGGTTTCATCTGTCTGTTCACCGTCGGCGGCTTCTCCGGCCTCGTGCTGTCGATCGCGCCGGTGGATACCCAGATGCACGATACCTACTACGTGGTGGCGCATTTCCACTACGTGCTCGTCGCGGGGGCACTGTTCAGCCTGTTCGGCGCGGTCTACTACTGGCTGCCCAAGTGGACCGGCTACATGTACGACGAGAAGATGGGCAAGCTGCATTTCTGGTGGTCGATGATCTGGTTCAACGTCACCTTCTTCCCGATGCACTTCCTCGGTCTTGCCGGCATGCCGCGCCGCATCCCGGACTATCCGCTGCAGTTCACCGACTTCAACGCCATGGCTTCGGTGGGCGCGTTCTGCTTCGGTATCGGGCAGCTCCTGTTCCTCTATAACGTGATCAAGACCATCCGTGGTGGCGTCGGTCCCGCCCCGGCCAATCCGTGGGAGGCACACACGCTGGAATGGGAAGTGCCGTCCCCCGCGCCGCATCACACCTGGGAGTCGCCGCCGGACGAGCGTCTCGTCAAGAAGGGGCTCGTGGCCCAGTCGCTGGAGTGAACGGAACGATGAGCAATACCAAGCGCCCGAGCAACCTGCGCACCGGCCTGGTGCTGGCCAGTATCGCCGCTGCATTTTTCCTTGGCATCGTAATCAAGCAGTGGCTGCTCGGGGCGGGCTGACGTGAATACCGCGGTATTGGGCCCGCAGGCGCAACAGCGCGCCAATCGGCGACTGGGGGTGAAGCTTGCGGTGGTCGCCGTTGGCATGGTCGGTTTCGCCTACGGGATGGTGCCGTTCTACAACGTGTTCTGCGAGGCGCTCGGCATCGACCGGGCGCGCCCGGAGCTCGCCGATGTGCATGCCGCCGCGATGCGGGTCGAGTTCGATACCAATGTCAGCGCCGGCCTGCCGGCGCGCATCGTGGCGCTGCAGCCGGTGGTGGCCGGGCGCGCGGGCGGGTTGATCAAGGCACGCTTCCGCCTGGAGAACCTGTCGGATGAACCGCTTGGTCTGCGGGCCGTGCCAAGCTATGCACCGCAGCGAGCAGGACGTTTCCTGCAGAAGATGGAATGCTTTTGCTTCGACGCGCTGACGCTGGCGCCGCGCGAGGCGCGCGAAGTGACGGTGGTGTTGCTGGTGGACGATGCCATGCCGCCTGAGCTTGGGGCCGTCACCCTGTCGTACACCCTTTTTCCGTTGGAGGGCAACGGATGAGCCTGTTCTCCACCGTGAAGGCGGTGCTCTCCGGTTTCATCGGCATACGCAGCCGGCGCGAGAGCGAACGCGCCACTCTCAAACCCGGGCAGGTCATTGTGACCGGCCTCGTCCTGGCGCTGCTGTTTGCGCTGGGCATTTTTCTGCTCGTTCGGCTGCTGGTCAGCAGCCAGCCATAGGGGATAAGCAATGAATGTCGAAAACGGCGTCCACGATCCACACTATTTCGTGCCTGCCCCGTCGAAGTGGCCGCTGGTAGGCTCGATTGCGCTGTTCTGTCTGGGCTTGGGCGCGGCATTGTGGATGAACAAGGTGCCCGGCGGGCAGTGGGTGGTCTTCGCCGGCTTTGCCATCCTGCTGTGGATGATGATCGGCTGGTTCGGCGATGTGATCCAGGAGTCGGTCCACGGCAGCTACGGCAAGCAGGTGGACTACTCGTTCCGTTGGGGGATGAGCTGGTTCATCTTCTCCGAGATCATGTTCTTCAGCGCGTTCTTCGGTGCGCTGTTCTATATGCGCGTGATCTCGGTGCCGGAACTCGGGTTCGGCCTGGGGCTGCATAGCGAGACGCACTCGCTGCTCTGGCCGGCCTTCGCCGAGAACTGGCCGGTCTCCTCGGGTCCGAAGGTGGAAAGCTACCAGGCGATGGGTGCCTGGGGCATCCCGGCGATCAACACCGCGCTGTTGCTCACCTCCGGTGCCACCCTGACCTGGGCGCACTGGGGGCTGATCGAGAACAAGCGCGGCCAGCTCACGCTGGGGTTAGCGCTGACCGTGTTGCTCGGGGCGATCTTCCTCGGGTTCCAGGCATACGAGTATCACCATGCCTGGACCGAGATGGGCCTGAAGCTTTCGTCGGGCGCCTACGGTTCCACGTTCTACATGCTCACCGGCTTCCACGGCATGCACGTGCTAGTGGGCGCCATCATGCTTGCCACCATGCTGGTGCGCGTGCTGCGCGGGCATTTCGACCAGCACAACCATTTCGCCTTCGAAGCCGCCGCCTGGTATTGGCACTTCGTGGACGTGGTATGGCTGATCCTGTTCGTCTTCGTCTATTGCATCTGATCGATGCCGCCGGACGGTTCCGCCCGGCGGCTGTCCCGGTCATACCCCATGTGGCGTAATCCAGCCTTGCCAGATTGCAACGAGCAGCATCAGGAACAGCAGGATGGACAACGCAATGCGCCACGTCAGAGAGCGCACGAGCTGAACCGATCCCGAAGGTCCCCGCACCAGCTGCAGCATGGCGCGTCCGAGCACGGCAAGAATCACGACCAGCAAGATGACAGCAACGATTTTCATGTCGGCTCCTATGTCACGAGACCGTAGCATAACCCACGGTCAGCGCCGGCAGCGGCTGGCTTTGGTCGGTCTGGGCGCGTTGGTGCTGCTCACCGTTGCGCTTGGTGCCTGGCAGTTTTCGCGGGCGCTGGGCAAGCAGGCACTGGCGGAGACCTATGCACGCGCCGCGGCACAGACGCCCCTCGTCTGGCATGGTGGGCATGCCCCCGAGCACTACCGCAAGGTCCGCCTGCAGGGCAAATGGCTGTTGGACGGACAGCTGCGGCTCGACCAGCGCATGGCGCAGTCCCGGGTTGGTGTCGAGATCGTCACGCCGTTTCGTTTGACCGATGGTGAAGTGGTGCTGGTCAATCGTGGGTGGCTGCCGGCCGGCCAACCCATTCCCGTGCCTGCATCCCAGGCAGTCGAGCTTGTCCCGTGGCCACGCTTTTTCGAGCTGCGCGCCACGCCGCCGCAGGGTGACCTGTTTCAGAACATCGATGCGGCGCGCTACGCCGCCTGGCGAGGCGCCGTACCCGTCGCCTACGCCCGTGCCGTCGGCGCCCAACCGCCTTTCGTGCGCCAGACCGGCATCCCCGGCGTGCCCATGGAGCGTCATCTGGCCTATGCCGCCACGTGGTGGGGCATGAGCCTGATCGGCGTGCTGCTTTGCCTGCGTTTCTACCGTACCACCCGCGCTTCCGGAGTTCGTGATGACCGCGCCTGATCCGCGCCGCCTGCATGGGCGCAAGACCTTTCTGCTGCTGTTGGGCATCGCGCTGGTGCCGTTGCTGGCGGCCCAGGCCGCCTACCAGTGGTGGCGCCCGGAGGGGGGCGACAGTTTCGGCAAGTTGATCGTCATGCCCGAGGCGTTCGCAGCGGCGCCGCAATGGCGATTGGTGGCGCACGATCCGGCCGGCTGTACGCCGCTGCGCGAAAAGCTGGCCTTTGCCGCGCGCCAGTTCGCGGTCGGCCAGGGCCGCGAAGCGGATCGGCTGCACTTCGGCAGCTCGCAGGCATGCGCCGGCCCCGCGTTGCAGGAGCACATCGTCAGCGCCCCCCGGCTGGCGTTGCCCGGCCCGGGTCTGTATCTGGTCGACCCCAACGGCAATGCGGTGACGCAATACACCCCGCAGCAGCTGGATGATGTGGAAGGGCGTCGGCGCACCATGAGTGAGATCGGCAAATTCCTGAAGAACAACCGGGGGCTGGGATGACTCGACGTATGTTGCGCCCATTGCTGTGGTTCACCGTTGGCTGGACCCTGGTGCTCATCATGCTGGGTGCCTATGTACGGCTGGAGGACGCCGGTCTCGGCTGCCCCGACTGGCCGGGCTGCTACGGGCGTCTGGTCGCACCCGACGAGCACCATGAGATCGCCCATGCCGAGTTGCACTACGGTGGCGAGGTCGACCCTGCCAAAGGCTGGAAGGAGATGATCCACCGCTACGTGGCAGGGACATTGGGCCTGTTGCTGCTGTGGCAGAGTTTTCTGCTGCTGCGCGAGCGGCGTGCGCTTGGCGTGCCGCTATGGTTGGTGATCGCGCCGCTCGGCGTCGTGGTCTTCCAGGCCCTGCTTGGCATGTGGACTGTGACACTCAAGCTGATGCCGGGCGTGGTGACCGCGCATCTGCTCGGCGGCATGACGATGCTGGCGCTGGTGGGCGCTCAGGCGGCGTATGCGGTACGCAGCAAGGCGCCGCCGCTTGGGCGCGGGTTGCGTTTCGCAGCCTGGCTCGTGCTTGCCGTGGTGCTGCTGCAGATCGCACTGGGCGGTTGGGTCTCCACCAACTATGCGGCACTCGCCTGCGATGGCTTTCCCGATTGCCGCGGCGGCTATGCGCTGCCATCCGATTGGCATGTGGGTTTCCATCCGCTGCGCGAACTGGGTCTGACCATGGACGGTGTCGCGCTGGATATCGATCATCTTGCCGCGATCCACTGGATCCACCGGCTCTGGGCATTGGTGGTGCTGGCCGCGGTTGGTGGTCTTGGCATCGCTTTGCTGCGCCGTGGCGAACGCAGCGGCCTCTGGCTGCTCGCCGCGTTGTTGCTCCAGCTTGGGCTGGGTGCCGCCAATGTGTTGCTGCATCTGCCGCTGGCATTGGCGGTGGCGCACAACGGCGGTGCCGCGTTGCTGTTGCTGTTGCTGGTCATTCAACTTGCCCGTCCCCGACAAGGAGAGCACTTCCATGTTCAAGCCGATCTACGCCAGCTCGCTGCGGCTCGCTGATCTCTGGGCGCTCGGCAAGCCGCGCGTCGTCGCCCTGATCGTGTTCTGCGCCGCGGTGGGCGCGGCCATGGCCTGGCCCGACCTGCGGGCGCTGCCGGATGTGCTGGCCAGCCTGCTGGGCATCGCCCTGGTCGCCATGGGCGCGGCGGCGGTCAATTGCCTGGTGGAGCGCAACCGCGACGCCGAAATGCGGCGCACGCAGGGCCGGCCGCTGGTGCGCGGCACCGTGACCGTCACCGATGCCGCATTGTATGCCGCGCTGCTGACGCTGTCGGGGCTGTGGTTGCTGGCCCGCTACGGCAATTGGCTGGCCTGTGCGCTGACGTTGGCAACCTTCTTCGGCTACGCGGTCATCTACACGCGCTGGCTCAAGCCCGCCACACCGCAGAACATCGTGATCGGCGGCGCTGCCGGTGCCATGCCACCGGTACTTGGCTGGGCCGCGGTCAGCGGCACCATCTCGGCGGAAGCCGCAGTGATGTTCCTGCTGATCTATACCTGGACCCCGCCGCATTTCTGGGCGCTGGCGCTCTATCGCCAGCTCGACTACGAAAAGGCCGGACTGCCGATGCTGCCGGTCACCCATGGTGCGGCGTTCACCCGGCAGACCATCCTGCTGTATGCGGTCATGCTGGCCGCGGTCTGCGTGCTGCCTTTCGTGATCGGCATGAGTGGCTGGCTGTACATGGCGATCGCGACCTGGTTCAACGCAGGCTTCATCCTGCGCAGCATCAGGCTGTACCGTACCGGTGACGAGGCGATTGCACGCGACCTGTTCCGCTATTCCATCAAATACCTGGCGTGGGTGTTCGGTGCCCTGATCGCGGACCGTCTGCTTTTTGCGCTGCTCTGACCCGGTTTTGTGCGGCGGCGGACGGCCCGGTCTGTGACCGGGCCGTTTTGCTTGGCGGTGTTCCTGCATTCGTGTGGGGCTGGGCAACCGGCAAAAAAAACCGGGCCCCGAGGGGCCCGGCCAAGCCGGAGAGGTAAGGATGGAGATGGCAAGGAATCCTGCTCCGGTAACCGTGAGACGGACGCAGTGCGCTTGCGTCACGTCGTGCAATTAGCCGCCATTGTCTTGATTTATGCTTTCATCTTGTTGACGGCTGGTGCGCAAGTATTGCCAATCGACTCCTGGCCTCAATTCCTCGCAGCGCACCGCACCGCCGGTGGCACGTTCTATCGCAATGCAAAGCGCCACGTCCGGCCGCTTTTTCCGACCGCTTGCCAGATGCCACAGATAGGTCGGCGAAGTGCCGATCTGCGCTGCGATCTGCGCCGCCAAGCCGCGTGCTTGCTTCAAATACTCGAGCAAGGTCAAAACACGGCCCTCCGGTAACCAAAAATTACACCTATAGGCAGTCTTACCCATCGGTAACGATTAGTGTGTAATTCGGTTCCATGAACATCTATGACGCCAGACGCAACCGGTTGCGCGAAGTGGTTGAGTCCGACAAGCGATTCAAGGGACGCCCGTCCCGGCTTGCCGCGTTCCTTGGACGCCAGCCGAGCTACCTGTATCGCTTGCTCAAGGACAGTGGTGAGGATCGCAAGAATCTGGGCGAGGAGCTGGCCCGCGAGTTCGAGCGGGAGCTGGGTCTGCCCTATGGATGGTTCGATCAGGATGTGCTCAGCGAGCAGGCGCGTGATCGTGGCATCACTTATCAGGCCGGCGTGAACCGGGGCCTGTCGCAGCGTTGGGTGCCACTGGTGCCCTGGGCTAAGGTGTTCAGCACCGTGACCGCCGCGTCCAAACCGCGCAGCAGCACCGAATGGGTGGCGTGCCCTGCGCCGTGCAGCACGCGCACTTTCGCGGTACGCCATACCGGCGAAGCGATGGCGCCGGATTATCGTCACGGCGAACTGCTGTTCGTCGACCCCGAGCAGACTGCGCGCCATGGCGACGACGTCATCGTCCGCATTGATGAACTGACCGTCTTCAAACGTTTGCATATCACTCCCGAAGGATCCTATCTGGTTTCCTTGAACCCTGATTTTCCTGATCGCATCGTGGCGATGCCGTCCCAGGCCATCGTGCTCGGCTGCGTGATTGGCAGCTGGGTGCAACGCCGCGCCTGACAGGCCCTTTCCCCACCCTCAGGACAGCCCGCCCAGTGCGGGCTGTTTTGCTTGCGCCCGCTTCCTTTGTGATTACCTGAAGGAATTGAAAATGATATTACCCAAGAGTATATTCATTACGCAATACTTTCTTACCGTCCGGTGCGAATTTGCGCATGGATATGAGCCTGGGGAAACGGATGAAGCGGTTGGTGCACTTCGCGTGCTTTACCGTATTGGCGCTGGAGATCGCGATGGTCGGCATTGCCACTGCCGTCATGCTGTGGCTGCATGTGCCGCCACAGCATGCGGTATTGCTGGTGGCGGGAGTGGGTCAGCTCGGCGCATTGGCGCTCTGGGGGATCATCGAGCTCTTCTTCCCGCCGCCCGATCCGTTTGCGCTCCCCGACAGGCCGACTCTGCCGTCGCGCGCGGTGCGCTACCCGTTGCCGGAACGGACATGGCTGCAGCGCCGGCCATGAAAAAACCCCGCCTGGGCGGGGTTGTCCGGAGATGCCGTCATGCACGCGGCGGGCAGGTGCCTACTTGGCGGCGTCCAACTGCTTTTGCAGCTCACCTGTGGCGTACAGCTCCTTCATGATGTCCGAGCCGCCGATGAATTCGCCCCGGATGTAAAGCTGCGGAATCGTCGGCCAGTTGGCGTATTCCTTGATGCCTTGGCGGATGTCCTGGTCTTCCAGCACGTTGATGGTGACGAATTGGGCGCTGCAATTCTTGAGCAGCTGTACCGCGGCGGCCGAGAAGCCGCACATCGGAAAGGATGCCGAGCCCTTCATGAACAGCACGACGGGATTCTGGGTGACGGTATCGCGGATTTCCTGTTGGACGTTGCGTGCGCTCATGCGGACAGCCTCGAAAAGTAGTTGATCAAATTAGTCGGGAATTGTAGCGCCTTGACTGCGACGCGACAACCGAGCGTTGGGGGTCATTGCGGCCAGCGACCGCCACTGATGCGGTCCAGCCCCGCCAGATCCTGCCAGGTGCACACGGCGACGAAGCCCACTGCCGCCAGCATATCGCGGCAGGCCTTGCCCTGGTCATGGCCATGTTCGAGCAGCAGCATGCCCTGCGCGTCCAGATGCGCGGGTGCCTGTGCAATCAGGGTGCGCAGATGCTGCAGGCCGTCCGCTCCGTCCGTCAACGCGCCGGCGGGTTCGAAGCGCAGGTCGCCGTTGCCAAGGTGCGGGTCGCCGGCCTTGATATACGGTGGGTTGGCGACGATCACCGCGAAATGCTCGCCGGCCAGTGCCGCGAACCAATCGGACTGCAGCAGCCGGATCGACGCGCCCAGCTGTGCGGCGTTGTGCGCTGCCACCCGCAGCGCCGCAGCACTGATGTCCACGGCGGTGACCGCCAGGTCGGGGCGTTCCAGCTTGAGGGTGATGGGAATGCAGCCGGAGCCGGTGCCAAGGTCCAGTACGAGGGCGCCAGGGCGGGCGTGATCGAGGGCCAGTGCCACCAACTGCTCGGTTTCCGGGCGGGGGATCAGCACCGCGGGATCGACTGCAAAGTCGCGCCCATAGAATTCGCGGACCCCGACGAGATAGGCGACCGGTTCGCCTGCCTGCCGCCGCGCCGTCAGCGCGGCAAAGCGCGCGACAACGGCGTCGTCGAGCGGATCGTCGCCATGCGCGATCAGCCAGGCGTGCGAAACGCCGGCTACGTGCTGCAGCAGCACGCGCGCATCCAGCCGATCAAGGCCACTCTGGGCCAGCAGTTGACGGGGCGTGGTCATGAATCGCAATCCGAACCGGGCCGGGCATTGTCTGCGGCTGCGGCATGCTGTGCAAGCAGGTATGAATGTCTCAGGTACCGCGCATGGCATATGCACGCAAACCTGCATTGGGGCACCGCAACCGGCATCGGGTGTGGTCCGTTGCATTGCAGCACGTTGGCGCAGCACCGGTGTGAGGTGCCAGCTGCGCCTTCCTGCAAACCTGAACAGGTTTTCCGGATTTCGTTAAATTTGCTGACCAGCAACTGCATGGTTTTTGACTGTGGTTTTCTTTGTTGTCGCTATGCTGCCTTGCGTCGTTCGTCATATTGCCCATATGGCGCGGCCGAGGCGAGCCGTGTCTCGCCATCCAGCCATCACCCCACAGGAATGAAGATGACAACCAGCAAACGCTTGAGCTTTACCCTGCTCGCCGCCATTGGTCTTGCCAGCGCGGCAATCAGCCACGCAGCCTGCCGCGGCGCCTGGGCGGAGGGCAATACCTATCAGGCCGGTGATACCGTGACCTACGGTACCAGCACGTATACCGCCCGGGTCACCCATACCGCGTATGCCGGCTCCAATTGGAATCCGCCTTCGACACCCTCGCTGTGGGACGTGGGTGGCAACTGCGGCACCCCGACGCCTACACCGACACCCACCCCGACACCCACCCCGACACCCACCCCGACACCCACCCCGACACCCACCCCGACACCCACCCCGACACCGACCCCTGGCAATACCGTGTGTTTCTTCGAGCATATCGATTACCAGGGCGCCAGCCTGTGCGTTGGCGCCGGCAACGCGGCGTGGCCGCCCGCCGGGTGGGACGAGCAGGTCTCGTCGGTGCAGGTCAGCCCGGGGTATCAGATCCAGCTGTATGCCGACCCGGACCATGCCGGCCGGGTATTGCGGCTGACCGGGAACGAGCCCAATCTCGTGACGCGCAACTTCAACGACCGGATGTCCTCCTACCGCATCGCCGCGCTCGATGCCCCGACACCTGCCCCGGCCCCCATGCCGGTGCCGGGACAGACCCGTCTGGCCGCGTTGCCCAATGCCGGCCTGTTCAACGATTGCGCCCCTGCCTTGCAACTGGACCTGCAGGATCCGGTGGGTTTCACGCCTTTCACCGATCAGGTGCCGATCGCCGAACTCGGACCGCTGATGGAGCAGGTGGCGCGCAATGTATGCGCGGTGTTGTATCGGCAGCCGCATGAGGTGCCGGTGCGCCTGAACCGCATCATCCTGTCGGTGCAGGACGTGGACGGCGTGGCCTGGGCCGGGGGGGATACCATCACGCTGAGCACCCGGCACGTGCGCAATTACGCCAATGGCGGCGGGGACGTGGTCAAGGAGGTCATCGGCATCCTGGTGCACGAAGCCACCCACCTGTATCAGAAAAACAACGAAGACACCGCCAATGTGCCGGAATTTGGTGGGGTGATTGAAGGTTTTGCCGACTTTGTCCGCTATCGTAATGGCTACAAGACCATTGCCGAACACCGGCGTCCCGGCGGTGTGTGGTACGGTGGCTATGATACGACCGGTTTCTTCATCGACTATCTGGATCAGATGTACCCGGATCTGGCCTATCGTCTGAATGCCACGCTCGATTCCCATGACGGCGTGCAGTGGACCGAGGCGAGCTTCCAGCAGCTGACCGGCAAGCCGGTGCAGACCCTTTGGAACGAATATCAGACATGGTTGAGCACGCAGCCTTGACGCTGCGGTATCCCCGCCTTGGGTTGCTCAGCCGACCGATCCGGCCCGCGCCGCTCGTGCGCGGGCCCACCAGGCGCACTGCGCGACTCCAGGACCCGTGATCCGGCCGGCGAGGGCTGGGTCCGTCAGGTCCGAATCCTTGAGGCCCCTCCACCAGGAGGGGCCTTTTTTTGCGTGCCGTGTTCCCTAAACAACTGTTAATCCGCTGTTGAATCCGGCGCAATCCGGCTGGCATCAGAATGGCCGCGCCGCCAGGCCTTGCCTGAACCGTCCACCGTGTCTATCAAGGATGCTTCCCGGACGTGCCGGGTATCCAGGCAGCGCCGCCGTGATGCCAGGTGCCGTCGGCGCTGCTGCCGGCATGACCGGCAGGGCGCCTGTCGCCAAGGAAACGTCGGCGCCAGCCAGGCATGCCGGCCCGATTTGGGCTGGCGCGCGCGGCTTTCCGGCCCCGGCATGCTTGCTGTCCTGGAAGAAGGCCGTGTGGCCGGGCCGCGCCCTGGCCCATGCTGCTTGCCATCGTTGCGCGGGCACGGCAGCGCGAGGGCCGCAGGGCCCGTCCGCCCATGGGCGGCGGTTGTTGCGCAATGCGCAGGACGGCCTGCCGTGTCCACGCCGTCCCATTTCTTCGCTCAAGGCCCGCCATGCCAAATGCCGCTGCTTTGTTGATCACGCTCACGCTGTCCGTGCTTGCGCCCGCCGCATCGGCGCGGCCGCAGGAAAGGCAGCAACTGAGGCTGCCCTCCGCGTTGCGCTGGCGCCCGGCCGCGCCGGATCAGGTGCTGCTCTGGACCGGGCGCGAGGAAGTCTGGCGCCTGCACCTGCAGGCCGGCTGCAGGGTGTTGCCGTCGCGGGGTGGATTGGGCTTTACCGTGCGCCATGGCCACTTCAAGGCCGGGCGTGACCGTATCCGCGCCGTCGCGGGTGCCTGCAGGGTGGAGCGCATCACGGCGGCACCGCCCAGCCCACGACAAGGCAGCGCCGGTATGCCGACCTTTGTCGCCTGGCGAATTGAAGTTTCAGCGCATGCGAAGAACAATAATGCTTATCCATCGGTAACACTGTATTGAAGGGATTTCATCTTGCGCATCCTCGTGGTCGAAGATCAGGCCGCCCAGGCGGAATACACGGCCAAGGCGCTGCGTGAGGGGGGTCATGCGGTGGATCTTGCCTGTGACGGCAAGGAAGGCTTGTTCCTTGCCACCACCGAGCATTACGACGCCATCGTGCTGGACCGCATGCTGCCCTGCGTGGATGGCCTGACACTGCTGCGCACGCTGCGCGCCTCTTCGATCACCACGCCGGTGCTGCTGCTGTCGGCGCTGGCCGAGTCGGACGACCGGGTCGAAGGCCTGCGCGCCGGCAGCGACGACTATCTGACCAAGCCTTTCCATACCGCCGAGCTGCTGGCGCGGCTTGATGCCATCACCCGGCGTGCCGCGCCTCAGCCGGGTACGCAGCAGCAGATCCTGCGCGTGGCCGACCTGGAGCTGGACCGGCTGTCGCGCCGGGTGCGCCGCGGCGGCACCGCGCTCGATCTGCAGCCGCGCGAGTACCAGTTGCTGGAATACATGATGCGCCACGCGGGACAGGTGGTGACCCGCACCATGCTGCTCGAAGGCGTGTGGGACTACCACTTCGATCCCGGGACCAATGTGATCGATGTGCATATCAGCAAGCTGCGCGGCAAGGTGGACGCCAACGGTCTGCCGCCGCTGCTGCATACGGTGCGCGGCGCGGGCTACCGGCTGGGCGAAGCGTCCTGATGGCGCATCTGCCCGGCAGCCCCTGGCCCGCCAACCGGTTCTACACCACCGCCAGCCCATTCAACCGCTTTGTGCTGATCCTGCCGCTGATCATGCTGCTGGCGATGGGCGCGTTCGTACTGCTGACCTACCGCGAAGCACAGGGGGCGTTGCTGGATGAGTTCCGCGTGGCACTGCGCGAGGAGGTCTCCAACCTGGAGACGGTCTACCGCGAAGAGGGTCTGCAGGCGTTGCGCCAGTCGATCGACCGGCGTGCCAAGATCGGCGAGGCCGAACATACCATCTACCTGCTGACCGCTGCTGACGGCCGGCGGCTTGCCGGCAACATCGACGGCTGGCCGGCCGGCGTGCCGGCCGCGGACGAGCGTTCGGTGACGTTTTCCGACCCACTGGACGGCAGCACGGTGGCGGCCGAGGTGTTTCTGCTCTACGGCGATCTGCGCCTGCTGGTGGGGCGGCGCGCGATCTACGAGCAGGTGGGCGAGCACCTGCTGCGCAACTACCTGTGGCTGTCCGGCACCATGATCGTCGCCTCGCTGGCATGCGGCTGGGGTTTCACGCGGCTGATCCGGCGACGCCTGGGGACCATTGTCAGCACCGCACGCACCATCCGCGCCGATGCCACCAGCAACCGCGTGCCGATGGGCCACAGCGGCGACGAGATCGACGCGCTGATCGTCGAGCTGAATGCCATGCTCGACAAGCAGGACAAGCTCATTGTCTATGCCCGTCAATCGTCGTTTGCCATCGCGCACGACCTGCGTCATCCGCTGTCGCACCTGCGCAACTCACTCTCGGACGTCGCCGGCGAGCTGCGTGGTTTGTCACAGGCCGAGCACGTCAACGCGCTGATCGGTGACGTGGACCATATCCTGGCGGTGTTCGCCGCGCTGATGCGGCTGGGCCGGCTGGAGTCGGGCGCGCAGGTGCTGGTGCGCCGCCCGCTCATGCTCTCGGCGCTGGCCGCCGACGTGGTCTCGCTGTACGCCCCGCTTGCCGAAGAGCATGGGCGCAAGCTGGTGCTGGAGGCCGAGTCGTGCCTCGTGAGCGTCGATCGCGAGCTGGTCGGCCAGGCGCTGGCCAACCTGATCGAGAATGCGCTGCGCTACGGCGAAGGTGAGGTGCGTGTGCTGGTGATGCAGCATGGCGACGATGCCACCATCTCGGTACGCGACCATGGCCCGGGCATTCCGGCCGTGCAGCGCGAGCGCGTGACCGATCCCTTCTACCGGCTGGAGTCGAGTCGGCATTCGCCGGGCAGCGGTCTGGGTCTGGCGCTGGTCAAGGTGATCGCCGAGGCGCATGGCGGCCGGTTGCAGCTGCTGCCGGGCGAGCCGGGCCTGCTGGCGGTGATGCACCTGCACGCCGGTGAGGAAGGGCGCGCCTAGCGCGGGTATCGCCCGTCGCATCGCGGCATCAGATCAGGAACATCGTCGCCAGGCCCAGGAAGATGAAAAAGCCCATGCTGTCGGTGATTGCCGTCAGCAGCACGCTCGAACCATAGGCCGGGTCGCGTCCCAGCTTCTGCATCGAGAGCGGCACCAGGATGGCTGCCAGCGCGGCCACCTGCAGGCTCAGCACCATGGCGCCCATCATCACGAGGCCCAGCGGTGGTTGCCGGTACAGCCACCCCGCAATCAGCCCCAGCGCCGCGCCCCAGACCATGCCGTTGAGCAGGGCGATGCCCATTTCCTTGGCGATCAGCCGGCGTGCATTGCCGCCGGTGATCTGGCCCAGTGCCAGCCCGCGGATGATCAGGGTCATGGTCTGGGTCCCCGAATTGCCGCCGATGCCCGAGACGATGGGCATCAAGGTGGCCAGCGCCACCAGCTGTGCGATGGTGGTTTCGAACGCGCCGATCACCCGGCTGGCGACAAAGGCGGTGCAGATGTTCAGCGCCAGCCAGGGTCCCCGGTTGCGGGCCGATTTCCAGATGCTGGAGAACAGGTCCTCTTCCTTCAGGCCGGCCAGCGACAGCACATCGGAGTCGTCACGGATCACGTCCACCATGTCGTCCACCGTCAAGCGCCCGATCACCCGCTGGTTGCTGTCGAGCACCGGGGCCGAGACCAGATCGTAGCGTTCGAAGGCGCGCGCGGCATCGTCGGCGCGGCCGTCGGGCGCGAAGGTGACCGCATCGCGCGCCATCACCTCGGCCACGCGCCTGTCCGGTGCATTGAGCAGCAGCCTCGTGAGCGGCAGCACGCCTTTGAAGCCGCGGTCGCGGTCGATCACGAACAGCTTGTCGGTGTTGGCCGGCAGGTCGTCGAAGCGCCGCAGATAGCGCAGCACCGTCTGCAAGGTGATGTCCTCGCGGATGGTGACCATGTCGAAATCCATGATCGCCCCCACCTCGTGCTCGGCGTACGACAGTGCGCTCTGCAGTTGGGCGCGTTCGTCCTCGCCCAGCCCGCGCATCACCTCGGACAGCACGTGTTCGGGCAGGTCCGGGGCCAGATCGGCCAGTTCGTCCGTCTCAAGCCGGCCGGCGGCGGCGATGATCTCGCGGCTGTCCATGGCCGAAAGCAGCGATTCGCGCACCGCGTCCGAGACTTCGAGCAGGATCTCGCCGTCGCGCTCGTTGCGGACCAGCTCCCAGATCGTGAGCCGGTCCGGTTGCGGCAAGGCTTCGAGCAGGTCGGCGATGTCGGCCGGATGCAACCGGTCAAGCTTGAGCGACAGCTCGGCCAGATGCTGCCGGTGCACCAGTTTCTCGACCAGCTCGTGCCGGGGCATGTCCTGCCGGTGCACCATGCCCTCGACCAGCTTGTGCCGCTGCAGCAGGCGCTGCACCTGCTGCAGCGTCTGTCCGAAGTGTTCCTGGGTCTTGCGGGTGGCGGTATTCATGGCGGCGGCCCCTCCCCGGTGGCGGCGCGCAGCAGGGCGCGGCCGCAAGGTGGCGCGAGCGTAGCACGGCCGGTCGGCATCACACAGGCGGCCATTCGTTACATCGCGATGGATCACGCTTCCCTTATAATCGCGCGGCCCCGCAATCCGACGCTCCGAGGTGACCCATGCTCGCTGCTTTTGTCCTCGCCGAAGGCCGGTTGCGCCAGATCCCGGTCAGCACCGCCGCCGACCTGGCGCAGCCGCAGGTGGTCTGGGTGGACCTGGTCGATCCCACCGACGACGAGCGTGAGCTGGTGCAGGGCGTGTTCCGGGTGGAGCTGCCCGAGGACGAGGATCTGGAGGACATCGAGGAATCGGCGCGCTGCTACGTGGACCAGGCGGGGCTGCACATCAACTCGTACTTCCTGCACCAGGACAACGAAGGCGCCAACAACGTCACCGTGGCGTTCCACCTCAATCGCGGGCGGCTCCTGACCATGCGCCAGGAGGAGCTGGCGGTGTTCCGGCTGTTCCGGCTGCGTGCCCGCGTGCAAAGCGGTTTCGTCGATACTGCCGAGGACATCCTCCTGTCGATCTACGCCATCTCGGTCGAATACGACGCCGACGTGCTCGAAGGCATCTACACGGCGCTGGACGAGGTGAGCCAGAGCGTGCTCAAGCGCTCGGACGAGATCGACGACGAGAAGATGGGCGAGACGGTGGCCCATATCGCCCAGCAGGAGGACGTGAACGGCAAGGTGCGGCTCGACCTGATGGATACGCGGCGCGCGCTGTCCTTCCTATTGCGTTCGCGCGTGCTGGATCGCGAGCAGGAAAACGACCTGCGCGAGATCCTGCGCGACCTGGAATCGCTGAACAACCACACCGGCTTCCTGTTCGAGAAGATCAACTTCCTGATGGACGCGGTGATGGGCCTGATCAACCTGGCGCAGAACAAGATCATCAAGATCTTCTCGATCGCCAGCGTGGTGTTCCTGCCGCCGACGATGATCGCCAGCGTGTACGGCATGAACTTCGACCTGATGCCCGAACTGCAGTGGCAGGGCGGCTATCCGTTCGCGCTGGCGCTGATGATCGCCTCGGGCATCGCCCCGTACTGGTTCTTCAAGAAGAAGGGCTGGCTGTAGGCCGGCCTGCAGTCGCGTACCCGATGCCGATCGCCTTCCTGCACGCATCCGGGCCATATCACTGCGCAACGCGGTGGTCCGGCCGGCCGCCGCGGTACTGAGCATGCACCTGCTGGCGGCGCTGGTGCTGGTCATGATCTGGTCGACCACGGCGCTGGCCATCCGCTGGAGCGTCGACGGCATGGCCTATGCCAGCGCGCTGTTCGGCCGCTTCGTGCTGGCTGCCATGTTCACCGTCGCGTTGGTTGTCCTCTTGCGCCAGCGGGTGCCGCTGCGCCGCGCCCTGCCGGCCTGGTTGATCGGCGGCGTGGCCACCGCCATCTCGATGCTGTGCACCTACTGGGCTGCGCGCCACGTGCCGTCGGGCCTGCTGGCAGTGCTGTTCGGGCTCGGTCCGCTTACCACTGCGCTGTTCGCCCGACTGTGGTTGCAGCAGCGGCTGGCGGGGCATGAATGGATTGGCATTGTGTTGGGGCTGGCCGGCACTGCGGTCATCTTCGGCGAACGGCTGCAGCTTGCGCCGGGCAGTGGACCGGCATTGGCCGTGCTGCTGGCGGCGGTGTCGATCCAGTCGGCGGCGGCGGTGCGGCTCAAGGGGGCGGCGCAGGGCTTGCCGGCATTGACTGTCAACGCCGGTGCATTGCTGGTGTGCGCACTGCTGAGCGGCCTGTGGTGGCTGGCGCAGGGCGCGCCGGCGCCTGCCGCCGCCACGCCGCGTGCGCTGGTGGCGGTGCTCTATCTGGCGCTGGTGGGTTCGGCCCTGGCGTTCAGCCTCTACTACTGGCTGATCCGCGAATGCGCACCCGGCCAGGTGGCGTTGCTGTCGCTGGTCTCGCCGGTCTGCGCGCTGTGGTTGGGCAAGGTGGCCAACGGTGAGGTGCTCAGCCTGCGCATGCTGACCGGCACCGTGCTGATCCTCGGCGGGCTGTTGCTGCATCAGCGCCACGGCTGGCGCAGGCTGTTGCGTCGCTGACCGGGGCCCGGCGGCTCAAGGCGTCGGCAGGCGTTCGAGCACGCGCATGGTGGCGCCGCGATGGGCGCCGGCAAAGGCAAGGCCGGCCTCGCGCATGCCCGCGCACTGTGCCGGATCGCGGAGCAGCTGCAGGGCCCGGGCCGCCACGGCATCGGCATCCTGCCCCTGCCAGGCGCAGCCGACGCCAAGCGCCGCGCGCGCCACTTCGGCAAAGTTGTAGGTCGAGGGGCCCAGCAGCACCGGGGCGCCGACTGCGCATGCCTCGATCAGGTTCTGGCAGCCGAAGTCGAGCAGCGAGCCGCCCATGATCGCCACGTCGGCCAGTGCATACCACGCGGTCATCTCGCCCATGCTGTCGCCCAGCAGCACCGTGGCCGCCGGTGTGCTTGCGCCATCCCAGCCACTGCGCCGCAGCGTGGTCAGCCCGCGTGCCGCCAGCAACCCGGCCACTGCATCGAAGCGCTGCGGATGCCGCGGCACGATCACGATCAGCAACGCATCGGGCAGCGCCGTGCGTGCCAGCGCATCGAGCAACAGCGCCTCCTCGCCGTCGCGGCTGGAGGCCAGCAACAACACCGGACGGCCGCCCAGGGCAGCGCGCCATGCCTGCCCGCGCGCGACCAGCTCGGGTGCCGGCAGGTTGTCGAACTTGAGGTTGCCGATCACCTGCACCTCGCGCGCCCCCAGGCTCCTGAGCCGGGCTGCATCGTCCTCGTGCTGCGCCAGCACGCCGGCGAACGCGCCGAACGCCGGTGCCACCAGCGGGCGCAGCCGCGCGTATCCGCGATACGACTTCTCGGACAGCCGCGCATTGACCAGGAACAGCGGCACGCCGTGGCTACGGCAGGCGGCCACCAGGTTCGGCCAGACCTCGGTTTCCAGCAGCATGCCCATGGCCGGGCGGTAGTGCCGCAGGAAGCGGCGCACCGCACCGGGATAGTCATAGGGCAGATAGGCAAGCTCCACCGTCCCACCGAACAACGCCTGTGCCGTCGCGCGCCCGGTCGGGGTCATCGCCGTCAGCAGCAGGCGATGATCCGGGTAGCGCTGACGCAGCGCCTGTACCAGCGGCACGGCTGCGCGTGTCTCGCCCACCGAGACGGCATGTAGCCAGATCAGGGGGGCATCCCGCCGGGGCGCGCCGTAGCGGGCCCAACGCTCGTGCCAGTGGTGCCGATAGGCCGGCTGGCGCCGTGAACGCCACAACAGGTACAGCATGGCCAGCGGGGTGACGAGATAGAGGAACAACGAATACAGCACGCGCGCTGTCATCGGCGCATGCCTGTCAGTACTGTCTGCCATACCGCGTCGACTTCGGGCGCCGCACCGCGCATCCCCAGGTTGACCGCATAGGTGGATGCCAGCACGCCGGTCTTGGCCGGATCGGAGGCGCTGAAGATCGCCACCGTGGGGGTGGCCATCGCCGCGGCCAGATGCACCAGTCCGGTATCGACCCCGACCACCACCCTGGCGCCCGCCAGCACTGCCGCCGCCTCGGTCAGCGAGAGACGCGGCGCGGCCAGCGCGCCCGGAATGGCCGCCGCCAGCCGCATCGCGCGCTGCTGTTCCGCGGCCGAGCCCCATGGCAGCACGCAGGCGATGCCCATGCCGGCCAAGCGCGTGCCCAGCGCGATCCAGTTCGCCTCGGACCATTCCTTGTCCGCGCGGCTGGTGGCGGTCAGCAACACCGCGTAGGGCTGCACCGGCAGCCACGGCAAGGCCATGTCCGGACAGGGCAGGCCATAGTCGACCGTGCTGGCCGGGGTGTAGTCCAGCGCCGCGGCTGCGAGTGCGCGTACCCGCAGGATCGCGTGCCGTGCCTTCGTCACCGTGTAGCGCCGGTCATAGCACAGCGTGGCCGGGCCCTCGCGCGCGCTGTCGAAGTCGTAGCCCGCCACCGGGCCGCGGGCCACCTTGGCCACCAGCGCGCTCTTGATCAGGCCCTGCACGTCCAGCACCAGGTCGTACCGGGCTTCGCGCAGTGCGCCGCGGAATGCCCGCCACTCGCGCAGCACACCGCGCCAGCGCTCGCCGCGCCAGCGCCGCAGCGAGAACGGAATCACCCGCTGCACCGCTGGATGAAGTGCCGGCAGGGCCTGGAAACCTTCCTCCACCACCCAGTCGAGCTGTACGCCCGGCAAGGCGCGTGCCAGGTCGGTGACCGCCGGCATGGCATGGATGACATCGCCCATCGAAGACAGACGAACGAGCAGAATTCTGGACATGGACGGCATTCTAGCGGGTTGGGCCAGCGCCGACACCAGTGGCGGTGTTCACGAGCCTGCGCCGGAAAACCCCCTGATTCACAGCGCAATCCGGACTCCCGGTCTGGGCCGCGCACGGCTACACTGCAGCTGTTCCAATCCCGGTGCAGCGTACTTTGATGCCTGATGTCTCGACCTTGCCTGTCTGGATTGCCGCGCTGGGCTGGCTGGTGGCCGCCGTGGCGCTTGCCGGCTGGCGACGTGGCACCGCGGCGGCACGGCAGTGGCGCGAACGCTTCGAAGCGCAGCAGGGACGGGATCCGCTCACCGGCCTGGCCAACCGTGCCGCCTTCCTGGAGCGGGCCGAGCACGAGGTCAACCGCAGCCAGCGTGCCGGCCATGCGTTGTCGGTCCTGCTGGTCGATATCGATGGCATGCGCCAGCTCAATTCCCGCTATGGGCACCGCGGCGGCGATCTGGCGCTGTTGCATGTGATTGACGCCTGCCGGCGCGCGGTGCGCGACTTCGACGTGATCGGGCGCTTCTCGGGGCAGGAGGTGGCGCTGCTGCTGCCTGACACCGTGCGCGAGGGCGCATTGCGGGTGGTCGAGCGTATCCACGAGCAGGTGGCCGCCAGTCCGGTGGCACTGAGCGATGGCCGCAGCTTCACCGTGCAGGTGACCGCGGGCGTTGCCGAGCTGATCAGCGAAGTGGAGGACGCCGAGGATCTGCTGCTGCTGGCCGATGGCTCGCTGCGGCGCAACCGGCAGCGCCGCGCCGCGCAGGCTCAGCCGCCGGCGGGCTGACGCGCGGGTTTGAGCGGCAGCGGCAGCCCGCAGGCGACCAGCGTCACCTGTTTGCAGCACGCGGCCACCGCCTGATTGAGCCGGCCCAACTCATCGACGAACCAGCGGGTCGCCGCACCGAGCGGCACCACGCCCCAGCCGATTTCGTTGCTGACCAGCAGCGTACTGCCGGGCAGCGTCGGCAACGCTGCGAGCAATGCGGCGCGTTCGCCGGCATAGCGCCCGGCGTCCGGGGTTTCCTGCTCACAGAATCGGGCCAGCCACAGCGTCAGGCAATCGACCAGCAACAGCCGTTGCGGCGCGGCCGCCCGGCACAGTGCCTGTGCCAGCGTTTCGCCCGGTTCGACGGTGTGCCAGGATGCCGGCCGCCGCGCCTGATGCTCGGCGATGCGCGCGGTGAATTCGGCATCATCGGTACGACGCGCTGTGGCGAGATAGACAACCGGTCCCGGATGGGCGAGGGCGAGTTGTTCGGCGTAGCGGCTCTTGCCCGAGCGGGCACCGCCGGTGATGAGATGCGGCATGATGAGAACGTCGACCTGAGGCCATGCTCCGTGCAGGCGGGAGGGCCCACAGTCTAGGCCGAACCCGGCCATGGCGGCGAGCAACGCGTGCCGACGGGTTCGCCTGATCCTGCCATGCGCCGGTCCCGGCTTGCCTTGTGCTGCCGGCCGGCATAGCCTCGCGGCATCTTCCCGTCCATTCCGCACTGTGCCAATGTCGATCGACACCGCCGCCGGGCTTGCCGCCCAGGCGCGCCAGCAGCAACTGACCAAGCCTCCCGGCAGCCTTGGCCGGCTGGAAACGCTGGCTGTCTGGCTGGCCGACCGCCTCGGTCAACCGGTCCCGCCGCGGCTCAAGCCGGCCATTGCGGTGTTCGCCGCCGACCATGGCGTCGCCGCCGAAGGCGTATCGGCGTTTCCACCCGAGGTGACCGGGCAGATGGTGGCCAATTTCGTGGCCGGGGGCGCAGCCATCAGCGTGCTGGCCGCCGAGCATGGCGCGGCACTGACAGTGGTCGACGTCGGCGTCGCGCATCCGATTCCTGATGTGCCGCAGCGCCGGGCCCAGCTGATCAGCCGTCCGGTGCGCGCCGGTACCCGCAATCTGCTGTACGAGCCCGCGCTGCGCCCCGAGGAGTGCGATGCTGCCTGGCAGATCGGCGCCGCCGTCGCCACCCGGTTGGCCGAGGACGGCCACACGCTCCTGATCGGCGGGGAGATGGGCATCGCCAACACCACCGCTGCCGCGGCGCTGGTCTGTGCCTATACCGGCGCCGTTCCCGAGGAGATCGTGGGGCGCGGCACCGGGGTCGATGAAGGCGCCTACGGACGCAAGATCGCAGTGGTGAACGCGGCGCTGGCCCGGGTACGCGCCGGTGGCGACCCGGGCCCGCGCGGTTGGCTGGCCGAAGTGGGTGGACTGGAAATCGCTGCGCTCGCCGGTTTCTACAGCGCGGCGGCGGCGGCTGGGGTGCCAGTGCTGCTGGATGGTTTCATCAGCACCGCAGCCGCGCTGGCGGCGATGCGCAGCGCGCCGCAGGTGGGGCGCTGGCTGCTGGCTGGCCATGTCTCGGCCGAAACGGGCCACCGCCGCGCATTGGCGGCGCTGGGGCTTGTGCCGTTGCTGGATCTGGAGCTGCGGCTGGGCGAGGCCAGTGGTGCCGCCGTGGCGCTGCCGCTGCTGCAGGCCGCGCTGGCGTTGCATCGTGGCATGGCCACGTTCGCCGAAGCGGGCGTCGCCGCCGGAGCGGTGCCATGAGTGCCTTCCGGCTCTCGCTGCTGCGGCATGGTGAAACCGAGGAAAGCGCCACCCGCTTGCTGGGACAGTACGACGCCGCGCTCACCCCTGAAGGATGGCGCCAGCTGCACCTGCGCTGGCGCGGGATCGAGCGGTACGAAGTGACTGCCCTTGCCAGTTCGGATCTGATCCGCTGCGCCGCTTTTGCTCGCGAGCGCACCGCGACGCTGGGCGTTCCGCTGACCGTGCACGCCGGCTGGCGCGAATGCCATTTCGGCGTACTGGACGGCCGGTTGCGCGACAGCCTGAGCGCCGAAGAGGCCGGGGCGCTGCATGAATGGCAGCGTGCACCGGAATACGCCAGCCTGCCCGGGGGCGAGACATGGCATGGCTTTCAGGCGCGCGTCCAGCGCACCACCGAGCAATGGTTGATCGACAGCGAAGGCGGGCATCGCGTGCTGCTCACCCATGGCGGTGTGATCCGTGCCCTGCTGGTCGGCTGGCTTGGCATGCCGGCCAATCGCCACGCACAGTTCTGGATCAACCATGCTGCCTGCGTCAGCCTGTGGTGGGATGACGGCTACCCGCCCATCCTGCTGGGCATCGACAACACCTTGCCCACGCTGGCCGGCCCATGAGCCGTGGCCTTGCCATGTGCTGGCGCGAAGCAGTGTTGGCGATTCAGTTCCTGACCCGGTTGCCGACCCCGCAGTGGCCGGATTTCGACCCCATGGCGCTGGCGCGTGCCGTACGCTGGTTCCCGGCCGTGGGACTGCTGCTGGGCAGCCTGATCGTGGCTGCTGCGCGGCTGGGCACGGACATCGACCCATGGCTGGGGGCGTTGGCCGTATTGCTGGCCTGGGTCGCGCTCACCGGCGCGCTGCATCTGGACGGGCTGGCCGACCTGTGCGACGCCCTTGGTGCCGCGCATCGCGATCCACAGCGGCTGCTGGCGGTGATGAAGGACCCTCACCTTGGCAGTTTCGGGGTGCTGGCCTTGCTGTTGCAATGCTGCGCCAAGCTGGTGTTGGCGTTGCTGCTGGTGCGCGCCGGCGCGTGGCCGGTGCTGCTGCTGGCGCCGGCCTGGGCGCGCTGGGGCGTGTTCGCCTGGCAATTGCTGCCACCGCTGGCGCCGGGAATGGCCGAGCGGTTCGCCTGGCATCGGCCGCCGCACGCGCCTTGGGGTTGGGCGGTGGCGCTTGCCGCCCTGTCGGCCTGGCTTGCGCCGGTGCTGCTGTTGGCGCCGCTCGCGGTACTGGGCTACCACTGCTGGCTGGCGCGGCGGCTGGGCGGCGTTTCGGGCGATTGCCTGGGGGCCGGCATCGAGCTGACGGAGACCGCGCTGCTGGTCTCGGCCGTGGTGGCGGCGGCGTTATAATCGGCCCGGTCCGCGTGCAACCGATGCATGCCAGTCATCCGCAAGACCGCCGCCCCTGCGGCAAGGAGCAAGCAGTGAAGATCGTCCGCGCCATCGAAGTCTGGGAAAAGGGCCTGGACGGCGCCTTCGTCGGCCATCTGCCGGTTGCCGATACCCTCGCCACCGCATTTCTCTACCGCCTGTTCAAGGATGAGCAGGACCGGCCCGATCCCGACATGAAGCTCTCGTACATGTTGGACGCGGAGCGCATCGCCCAGCTGCAACCCTATGTGGCCCAGCAGCTCGATCCTGCGCACTACGACTACATCCTGACCGCCTACGGCGTTGCCGATCCGCAATAGCGCCGGCGCCCGCAACGAATCCGATCCGGGCCATGCCGAGTCCCCGCGGGCCGGCCCGGTTCCTCCAAGGACTGAATTGCATGTCTTTCTCATCCGCATTGCTGCATCAGGATGCCTTCATCGAGGGTCGCTGGCATCCGGCCGCGGCGCGTTTCCCGGTACACGATCCGGCCACCGGCGAGTGCCTGGCACAGGTGGCCCGCGGTGACCGGGCATCGGCCCGGCTGGCGATCGATGCGGCCGAACGGGCGCTGCCCGCCTGGCGGGCGACGCCGGCCAAGGCGCGCGCGACGCTGCTGCGCCGCTGGTACGAGCTGATGGTCGCGCATAGCGAGGAGATCGCCACGTTGCTGACGCGTGAGCAAGGCAAACCGCTTGCCGAGGCGCGCGGCGAAGTGCTTTACGCCGCAAGCTTCATCGAATGGTTTGCCGAAGAGGCACGCCGTATCGCCGGCGACGTGCTGGAACACCCTCAGGCCGACCGGCGCATCCTGGTGCTCAAGCAGTCGGTCGGGGTCTGCGCGGCGATCACGCCATGGAATTTCCCGGCAGCCATGATCGCGCGCAAGGCGGGGGCGGCGCTGGCCGCCGGCTGCACCATGGTGGTCAAGCCGGCCAGCCAGACCCCGCTGACCGCGTTGGCCATGGCGGCGCTTGCCAATGAGGCCGGCCTGCCCGCCGGGATCTTCAACGTGGTGCCCGGCCCTGCCGGCGAGGTCGGTGCCGAGCTCGCCGAAAACCCCCAGGTACGCAAGCTCTCGTTCACCGGCTCCACCGCAGTCGGCCGCAAGCTGATGGCCCAATGCGCGCCGACGCTGAAGAAACTGTCGCTGGAGCTGGGCGGCAATGCGCCGTTCATTGTGTTCGATGACGCGGATGTGGATGCGGCGGTGGAGGGCGCACTGGCCGCCAAGTACCGCAACAGCGGGCAGACCTGCGTCTGTGCCAACCGCTTCTATGTCCAGCGGGGCGTGTACGACGCCTTCGCCGCCAAGCTGGCCGAGCGGGTGGCCATGCTCAAGGTGGGCAACGGCCTGGAGGCCGGCGTGGAACAGGGGCCGCTGATCGACGAGGCGGCACTGGCCAAGGTGCAGGAGCACGTGGCCGACGCCCAGGCGCTGGGCGCCCGCGTGCTGTGCGGGGGGCGGGCATTGGGCGGCACGTGGTACGCCCCGACGGTGTTGGCCGATGTGCGCGCCGATGCGCAGATCACCCGCGAAGAGACCTTCGGCCCGGTGGCGGCCTTGGTGCGCTTTAAGGAGGAGCGCGAGGCGGTCGCGCTTGCCAATGCCAGCGAATATGGCCTTGCCGCCTACTTCTACGGCCGCGATCTGGGCCGGGTGTTCCGCGTGGCCGAAGCACTGGAATACGGCATGGTCGGGGTCAACACCGGCCTGTTCAGCAACGAGGTGGGGCCGTTCGGTGGCATCAAGCAAAGCGGCTTTGGCCGTGAAGGCTCCAAGTACGGCCTGACCGAGTACCTGGAGCTCAAATACCTCTGCCTGGGGCTGTGAGTCCGCCTAGACCGACCAGTCGATCAGGCCGGTCCAGGCGGTGGCAAGCACCAGCACCCCGAAACCGATGCGATACCAGGCGAACGGAATGAAGGTGTGGCTGGAGACGTAGCGGATCAGCGCCCGGATCGCAATGAACGCGAAGACGAACGAGGCGATGAAACCGACGGCGAACACGCCGGTGTCGCCCGCATCGAGCACGTGGCGATGCTTGTATAGGCTGTACAGCGAGGCGGCGCCCAGCGTCGGGATGCCGAGGAAGAACGAGAACTCGGTCGCCGCCTTGCGCGACAACCCGAAGAACAGCCCGCCGATGATGGTTGCGCCGGACCGGCTGGTGCCGGGAATCAGGGCGAAGCATTGGCACAGGCCCACCTTGAGCGCATCCAGCAGCGACAGATCGTCGACCTCCCGTACCGTGACCGTGTGCTCGCGTTTCTCGGCCCACAGAATGATGAAGCCGCCCACGATGAATGCAATCGCCACCGGCACCGGGTGGAACAGCACGGCCTTGATCTGCTCGTTGAACAGTTTGCCGAGGGTGGCGGCCGGGATGAACGCGATCAGCACTGCCAGCAGCAGATTGCGCTCGCTGCCAGGCCGGCGTACCCCCACACCCAGCGTGCGTCCCAGCTTGGCGCGGTATTCCCAGACCACCGCCAGCATGGCACCGAGCTGGATGAAGATCTCGTAGACGTCCCGCTTTTCCTTGGACAGGAAGTCCAGCAGCTGGGCGGTCAGGATCAGGTGGCCCGTGCTTGAGATCGGCAGAAACTCGGTCACACCCTCGACCAGGCCCATGATCAACGACTTCAGCAACAGCAGGATATCCATGCAAAGGTCCGGTGGTTCGAGACAAAGGGCGCATTATAGCCAGCAAGTCTTGAATCCCGAGGTCGCAATGACCGCCCCGGGGTGCATCCGCGCAGCGGTTATTTTTCACAAGGGAAACGGGAACTGGGGCGGGACAGGGGCGTCACACAAAGCGTGCGACTGAACGCCGCTTCCCCGAGCGGCCCGCATTTTGCTCATCTCCTCCCTGATGGCCGGGCTCATTCACAGCCCGGCTTTTTTTTGTCCTGATCCGGGATGCGCTGTGCCGGAGGTCTTAGCGGTGATGCCGCGCTAGCCGTTGCACCGCCTCGCGCAGCGGCCCGTCCTCCAGCGTCTGTGCCAACGTATCGAAGGCGGCAAGCGCCGCGGGACTCATGGTTAAGTCCTTGGTCCGCATCGCTTTTTGCCTGAGCAGCCCAACTTGCACCCGTGGACGGATTGCGGTAGCTTGCCATCCGGCCAGCCGAACCGCTGCCAGCACCGCCTTGCCGGCGACCTTCAGCCGGGCCGCCGCTGCCGGCGAAGTCACCCCGACCTGCAGCACCTCCTGGTGCACCGTCGCGGCGATGCAAGCGGCGCCCAGCGCCGGCGGTACCGCACCACGCACCGTGGCGAGCAGGCGGTTGAGTTCCTCGACCTGCGCCATCAGCCGCACAAGCTGTCGATCATTGCCGATGAAACGGGATGGATGAGGCATGGCTGGCACTGGAGAACAAGGCAAGAGGGGAAAGACGGTTTGAATATTATTCTGGTTTCCAGCCGGTTCTCCAGGGCATTGCACCTGGGACCCTATACCGTGGCCGGATTGGTCCTGCTGTTTGCGCTTGCGGCAGGCGGGGTCGGCGTCGGGATGGGCATGCTGCTGGGCGGTGGACAGGCACGCCCGCTGTTCACACTGGCTCCGAGCCCCAAACGCGCTGACCTGGACGCGCTGGCGATCCAGCTCGGAAGATTGCAGGCCAAGCTGCTGCGCCTTGACGGGCTGGCCAAACAGGTCGGGATCAAGACCGGCATCGATGTGGCGCCCTTCCTGTCCAACCAGCCGGCGCCGACCGGCGGCCTCGCCCAGCCCGAGCGGGCGCTGAGTGTCGCAGGTTTTACGCAGGCGCTTGCCCACAGCACCGACCAGGCCGACGCCTATCTGGACCAGATGACACTTGCCCAGACGCTGCTGCTGCGCCCACGCGGCTGGCAGTTGCCGAGCCGAGCGCCGCTTGCCGCCGGGCTGCAGTCATCCAGCTTCGGCTGGCGGATCGATCCCTTCTCGGGCCGGCAGAATTTCCACGAAGGCATCGATTTCGTCGGCCCTGTCGGCACCCCGATCCACGCCGCCGCCGCCGGGGAGGTGGTGTACGCGGAGCGCCATCCCCAGTATGGTAATATGGTCGAGCTTAGCCACGACAACGGCCTTACCAGCCGCTACGCCCATGCCAGCAAGCTGCTGGTCAAGGTGGGCGACAAGGTGGATGCCGGGCAGAACATCGCCGAAGTAGGCAGTACCGGCCGCTCCACCGGGCCGCATCTGCATTTCGAGATCCGTTACAAGGGCGTGGCGCAGAATCCGTTGCGCTTCATGTCACCCGAGGCGGTGACCCAGGTGGCGGCGGCAAGCGACTAAGGGGATGGAAATCCCGATGGGGCAGCCCCATCTGGGACAGGACTTCACAAGCGGCGGAGGGCTTTCCCTACCGCCGTTGTTCTAACTAAAACACCGCCCGTGAGCGGGAAACGTTGGCAACGGACATGATTTCGACTCTGCTCAAGAAAGTTTTCGGTAGCCGCAATGATCGCCTGCTCAAGCAATACGGAGCGATTGTCGCAAGAATCAACGCGCTGGAAGCGCAGTTCGAACCGTTGTCGGACGACGACCTCAAGGCCAAGACCGCCGAATTCCGCGAGCGGGTGGCCAAGGGGGAGACCCTTGATGCCATCCTGCCGGAGGCGTTCGCTGTATGCCGCGAAGGCGCCAAGCGTGTGCTGGGCATGCGTCACTTCGATGTGCAGCTGATCGGTGGCATCGCGCTGCATCAGGGCAAGATCGCCGAAATGCGCACCGGCGAAGGCAAGACCCTCGTCGCCACGCTGCCTGCCTACCTGAACGCGCTGTCCGGCAAGGGCGTGCATGTGGTCACGGTCAACGACTACCTGGCGCAGCGTGATGCCGGGACCATGGGCCGGCTCTACAACTTCCTGGGGCTGAGCTGCGGCGTGGTGATCGGCCAGATGTCCACCGATGAGAAGCAGAAGTCCTACGGCAGCGACATCACCTACGGCACCAACAACGAGTTCGGCTTCGATTATCTGCGCGACAACATGGTGTTCTCGACCACCGAGCGGATGCAGCGCGAGCTGGCTTACGCCATCGTCGACGAGGTGGACTCGATCCTGATCGACGAGGCCCGTACGCCGCTGATCATCTCCGGCCCGGCCGAGGACAGCACCGACCTCTACGTGCGGATGAACACCATCGCGCCGCAATTGACACGGCAGACCGAGGAAGAAGGCGAGGGCGACTACTGGGTGGACGAGAAGGCCAACTCGGTGCTGTTGTCCGAGGCCGGTCACGAGAAGGTGGAGGCGTTGCTGACGCAGATGGGGCTGCTGCCCGAGGGTGACAGCCTGTACGCCGCGCAGCACATCGGCCTGATGCACCATATGTACGCAGCGCTGCGCGCACACGCGCTGTTCCACAAGGACCAGCATTACGTGGTGCTCGATGGCGAGGTGATCATCGTCGACGAATTCACCGGCCGCTTGATGGCCGGCCGCCGCTGGTCCGAGGGCCTGCATCAGGCGGTCGAGGCCAAGGAAGGCGTGCAGATCAAGCAGGAAAACCAGACGCTCGCCACCATCACGCTGCAGAACTACTTCCGCATGTACGGCAAGCTCGCCGGCATGACCGGTACCGCCGACACCGAAGCCTACGAGTTCCAGCAGATCTACAACCTTGAAACCGTGATCATCCCGACCAACCGGCCGATGGTCCGGGACGATCGGCAGGATCAGGTGTTCAAGACCACCGCCGAGAAGAACAACGCGATTGCAATCGACATCCGGGAATGCGTGGCGCGCGGCCAGCCGGTACTGGTCGGTACCACCTCGATCGAGCAGTCCGAGCTGCTTGCCAGCCTGCTGAAGCAGGAAGGCATCGCGCACAACGTGCTCAACGCCAAGCACCACGCCAAGGAAGCCGAGATCGTCGCGCAGGCCGGTGCGCCCGGCCAGGTCACCATCGCCACCAACATGGCCGGCCGTGGCACCGATATCGTGCTGGGCGGCAACATCGAACGCAGTGTGCAGCTCATCGAGCGCGACGAGGCACTGGACGAGGTCAGCAAGCGCAGCCGGGTCGCCACCCTGCGCGACGAGTGGAAGGTACGCCACGAGCAGGTGGTCAACGCCGGCGGCCTGCACATCATCGGCTCCGAGCGCCATGAGTCGCGCCGGATCGACAACCAGCTGCGCGGCCGTGCCGGCCGCCAGGGTGACCCGGGTTCCAGCCGCTTCTACCTGAGCCTGGAGGATCCGCTGCTGCGCATTTTCGCCGGCGAACGCGTCGCCTTCGTGATGGACAAGCTCAAGATGCCCGAAGGCGAGCCCATCGAGGCCGGCATCGTCAGCCGCGCCATCGAATCGGCGCAGCGCAAGGTGGAAGGGCGCAACTACGACATCCGCAAGCAGCTCCTGGAATACGACGACGTCGCCAACGAGCAGCGCAAGGCCATCTACAGCCAGCGCAACGAGATCCTCGAAAGCGAGGATGTGTCCGAAACCGTGGCGGCAATGCGCAATGCGTTCCTCGATGAGCTGTTCGGGCAGTACGTGCCGCAGGATGCGATGGAAGAGCAGTGGGATCTGGCGGGCCTGGAGCGTGCGCTGGCCGAGTACGGCATCGCCGCCCCGGTGGCGCAGTGGCTGCAGGAGCGGACCGACCTGTCCGACGAGGCGATGAAGGCCCGCATCCAGGAGCTTGCCGAGGCCGCGTATCAGGCCAAGGTGGAAGAGGCCGGTGTCGAGACCTTCCGCCGCTACGAGCGCGCGGTGCTGCTACAGCACCTGGATCACAGCTGGCGCGAGCATCTGTCCAGCCTGGATCACCTGCGCCAGGGCATCCATCTGCGCGGTTATGCGCAGAAGAACCCCAAGCAGGAATACAAGCGCGAAGCCTTCGAGCTGTTCGAGGCGCTGCTCGCCTCGGTCAAGCGCGACGTGGTGCGGCTGGTGATGACGGTGGAAGTGCGCTCGCAGGCGGATGTCGATGCCGTCGCGCCGCGTTCGCTGCCCGAGTCGGCAATGCAGTTCCAGCATGCCGATCTGGAGGCGTTGCTTGCCTCGGGCGACGAGGAACAGATCAAGGCGGCCTTGCTGGCGGCGATGCAGGCACAGGGCGGTTCCAACGTCCAGTTTGCCGGGGTGGGCCGCAACGAGCCGTGCCCGTGCGGCTCCGGCAAGAAATTCAAGCACTGCCACGGCCAGCTGCAGTGATGCGGCGCGCCCGGTTGACGACAACCGGGCGCTTGATTATCGTTGCAACCCTTGGGGCCGATAGCTCAGCTGGGAGAGCGCCGCGTTCGCAATGCGGAGGTCGGGAGTTCGATCCTCCTTCGGTCCACCAGATTCAACGCCCAACCCGTGCTCGGTTGGGCGTTTTCGTTGGCGGCTGTCCTGCACCGCGCTGGCGGTTCGCCCGTGTTGGATGTCGACACCGGACGCGCGCAAAGCGCGGCGGGCTGGCATCGCGAGGGAGCCATCTGAAGGCGCCGCCTGCGCGCGTTGCCGCCTTTTTCACCGCCGTGGCGTGATCCGGACGGGCCCGGTATTCCCGACCACCACCTGCGTATCCAGGGTGAGGCCACGTCACCAACGGCGTTGTGCCGCGTCGGGGCATGCCGCTGCGCCGTGCCGTGGCTGCACTGCCGCATCGGGGCGCTACAGGCAGGTGCGGGAACGGCTCGAAGGCCGGGCGGGCAGAGGAACCTGGAGCACGCCGACGCCCGGGTGACCCGGGCGCCGGCTTTCGGTGGATGGGCTAGTGCTCGGCGTCGGGTGTCGCCCCGACATAGGCGGCGAGGTGCTTGCCGGTCAGGGTGGATCGGCGTTCGACCAGTTCGGCGGGCGTCCCCTCGAACACCACCCGCCCCCCATCGTGGCCCGCTCCTGGCCCCAGGTCGATGATCCAGTCGGCATGCGCCATCACTGCCTGATGATGTTCGATCACGATCACCGACTTGCCGGCGTCGACCAGCCGGTCCAGCAGGCCGAGCAGCTGTGCGACATCGGCCAGGTGCAGGCCGCTGGTGGGTTCGTCCAGTACGTAGATGCCGCCCTTCTCGGCCATCTGGGTGGCAAGCTTGAGCCGCTGGCGCTCGCCGCCGGAGAGGGTGGTCAACGGCTGGCCGAGGCTCAGATAGCCCAGGCCCACACCGTCGAGCCGTGCGAGGATCGCATGCGCGGCCGGGGTCTTCGCCTCCCCGGCACCGAAGAATGCCGCCGCTTCCGTCACCGACATCGCCAGCACCTCGCTGATGTTGCGCCCGCCAAGGTGATAGGCCAGCACCGCGGCCTGGAAGCGCTTGCCTTCGCATTCCTCGCAAGGGGTGGCCACGCCGGCCATCGTCGCCAGATCGGTGAAGATGACCCCGGCGCCGTTGCAGGCCGGGCAGGCGCCTTCGGAGTTGGCGCTGAACAGCGCCGGCTTCACGCCATTGGCCTTGGCGAACGCTGTGCGGATCGGATCGAGCAGCCCGGTGTAGGTGGCCGGGTTGCTGCGGCGCGAGCCGCGGATCGCACTTTGATCGACCGCGACCACACCGTCGCGCCCCGACACCGAGCCGTGGACCAGCGAGCTCTTGCCCGAGCCGGCCACGCCGGTGACCACCACCAGCACGCCCAGCGGGATGTCGACGTCGACCTGCTGCAGGTTGTGCGCGTCGGCACCGCGGATCGCGAGCTTGCCGGTGGGTTGGCGCACCGCGGGTTTCAACTGCGCGCGATCGTCCAGGTGGCGGCCGGTCAGCGTGCCGCTGCCGCGCAGCGCATCGACGCTGCCCTCGAAGACCACCTTGCCGCCCGCACTGCCCGCGCCGGGGCCGAGGTCGACCACGTGATCGGCGATGGCGATCGTCTCGGGCTTGTGTTCCACGACAAGCACGGTGTTGCCCTTGTCACGCAGTCGCAGCAGCAGCCCGTTCATGCGCTGGATGTCGTGCGGATGCAGCCCCACCGTCGGTTCGTCGAACACGTAGGTCACATCGGTGAGTGCGGAGCCCAGGTGGCGGATCATCTTGACGCGTTGCGCCTCACCGCCGGACAGGGTGCCGGTCGGCCGGTCGAGCGCGAGGTAGCCAAGGCCGATCTCGGCGAACGAATCCAGTGTCTGCTGCAGCGCCTCCAGCAAGGGCGCCACCGATGGTTCGGCGATGCCCCGTATCCAATCGGCAAGGTCGCTGATCTGCATCGCGCAGGCGTCGGCGATGCTGATCTGCCCGATCCTGCACGAACGCGCCGCCTCGTTGAGCCGCGTGCCGTGGCAGTCGGGGCAGGTCTGGAAGGTGACGACGCGGTCGACGAAGGCGCGGATGTGCGGCTGCAGCGCGTCCACGTCCTTGGACAGGAAGGATTTCTGGATGGACGGGATCAGCCCCATGTAGGTCAGGTTGATGCCGTCCACCTTGATCTTGGTCGCCTCCTTGTGCAGCAGGTCGTGCAGCTCGCGCTCGGTGAACCTGGCGATGGGCTTGTCGGGGTCGAAAAAACCGCAGCCGCGGAAGATGCGGCCATACCAGCCTTCCATGCTGTAGCCGGGGATGTTGACCGCACCGTCGTTAAGGGATTTGCTCGCGTCGTAGAGCTGGGCCAGATCGATGTCGCTGACATTGCCCATGCCCTCGCAGCGCGGACACATGCCGCCGGCGCGGCTGAAGGTCTGCTTTTGGGCGGTCTTGTTGCCGCGCTCGACCGTGATCACGCCGGTGGCCTGCACCGATGGCACGTTGAAGGCAAAGGCACCGGGCGGGCCGATATGCGGCTTGCCCAGGCGGCTGAACAGGATGCGCAGCATCGCATTGGCGTCGGTCGCGGTGCCCACGGTGGCGCGCGGGTTGGCGCCCATGCGCTCCTGGTCGACGATGATGGCGGTGGTCAGCCCGTCCAGCCGGTCGACGTCGGGGCGTGCCAGCGTCGGCATGAAACCCTGCACGAAGGCGCTGTAGGTCTCATTGATCATGCGCTGCGATTCGGCGGCGATGGTGTCGAACACCAGCGAGCTCTTGCCTGAGCCGGAGACGCCGGTGAACACCGTCAGCCGACGTTTCGGCAGCTCGATGTTCACGTCCTTGAGGTTGTTCTCGCGCGCGCCCTGCACGCGGATGCGATCGTGGCGGTCGGCCACGTGCTGCGTATCGGGCTGTGTCGTCTTCCTGGTGGCCATGCCGGTGATGTCCTCCTGTTGCACTGCCGTGCCCGCCAGCGAGTGTCAGCGTCGTTCCTGGATGCGGATCATATTGCCTGCGGGGTCGCGCACGCCGCAGTCGCGTACGCCATAGGGCTGGTCGGTCGGCTCCTGCACAATCTCGGCGTCTGCCGCCTGCAGCCTCTCGAAGACTGCATCAAGGTCGGGCGTGGCGAGCAGGATCATCGCGAAGGTGCCCTTGGCCATCATTTCGACGATGGTGCGGCGCTCGTCGTCGGTGAGGCCCGGTGTGGCACCGGGCGGGTACAGCACGATGGACGTGCCGGGCTGGCCTTGGGGGCCCACCGTGATCCAGCGGTTGCCGCCGTAGGCGACGTCGTTGCGCACTTCGAAGCCGAGTGTGTCGCGATAGAAGGCCAGTGAAACCGCCGCGTCGGTGTGCGGCAGGAAGGTCGAGTGGATGCTGAGGTCCATGGTGTCGTCTCCTGGTGGATGGCGGGAAAGCCATGGCGTCAGTCTAGGGCCGGTGCGCCGGGCGGCGCTTCTCGATTCCTGATCGGCCGCGTCACCTGCTTGGCCACGCAGGAGGGCATGCCGGCCACTTCGCCAGCGGCCTTGAGCCGGTAGACACTCGGCGGCATGCCCACCAATTCGGTGAAGCGTGTGCTGAAGGTGCCCAGCGACGAGGCACCGACCTCGAAACAGACTTCGGTCACGCTCAGGTCGCCACGGCGCAGCAGTGCCATCGCGCGCTCGATGCGGCGCGTCATCAGGTATGAATAGACCGACTCCCCATAGGCCAGCCGGAACTGCCGGCTCAGATGCCCGCCCGACATGTGCACGCTGCGCGCCAGCGCCTCGACATCCAGCGGCTGGGCGTAGTCCCGGTCGATCCGGTCACGGACGCGACGCAAGCGGGCAAGATCGCGCAGATGCTGCGCTTCGGGGCGTTTGCTGGTCATCCGCAGGATCGTGCCAGGACGCTGCCGTGTGCTCAAGGTCCCGGCCTGTCGGCAGCGGGTGCGCCGATGCCCGGATGGTTGGCGCTCAACGTGGCGGGATAGGGTGCTACCTGCCGCGCCGGCCTGCTGTTGCGGCGGCTAGGGCCTCACCTGCGCGCGCCGCTGCGCGCTGCGTATCGCCGCTTCGATCACCCGCATCACAGCGCTCGCTTCTTCCCCGGAGACCGGGTTGGGTGCAAGGCCCAGCAGCGCGTCGCGCACGCCGGCGTAGTAGGCCGGATAGTCGCCGCGCGGCAGGATCACCGGGTCGGCATGCGGCGCGTCGTCGGTCCAGCGATGCAGCGTGCCCGTGCGGGGATCGCGGCCCCAATCCGGGTCGGCAGGGGTGAGGCCGGCCTTGAGCTGGTCTTCCTGATTGTCGAGCCCGTGCACTTCGAAGCTTGCCGCCGTGCCGTGCGCCACGAAGCGCGCCGTGCCGCCGCTGACCAGCATGCTGGCGCCCAGTTCGACCCGTTGTGTCGGGTAGTGCAGCACCACCAGCGCGTCGTCCACCGCCACACCGCCATCGCGCCGGATCGCCAGATCGGCGCTGACCATCTGCGGCATGCCGAACAGCTGCAACGCCTGGTCGACCAGATGCGGGCCCAGGTCGAACCACAGGCCGCCGCCCGGGCCGCCGCCTTCGCGCCAACGCTGCCGCACGGCGGGCCGGTAACGGTCGAACCGGCTTTGCAGCAGCGTCACCCGGCCCAGGGCGCCGTCCGCCATGAGCTGGCGCAATGCCAGGAAATCGGCATCCCAGCGCCGGTTGTGGAATATCGACAGCACCCGGTTCATTTCGCGTGCCGTCACGACCAGCGCGTCCGCTTCGGCCACGCTCAGCGTGAACGGCTTGTCCACCACCACATGCTTGCCGGCGGCCAGCGCGGCGCGGGCCAGGGGCGCATGCGTGTCGTTGGGGGTGGCGATCACCACCAGATCCAGATCCGGGCGGGTGATCAGCGCTGCCGGCTCGGTCTTGACCGCGACATCCGGCCAATCCGCGATCACGTCCGCTGGCCGGGAACTGGCCACTGCGACCAGCGACAGTCCGGGAGTGGCATGGATCAACGGGGCATGGAAGGTCTTGCCGGCGTAACCGTATCCGATCAGGCCGACACGCAACGGGTTGGACATGCTGCAACAGCTCCGACTGCAATCCGGTGATGGTATAACCGGTCCGTGACGGGTGTCGAAGGTGCCTGCCCGAGGCCGGTCCGGTCCATGGGGCCGCCACTGTAGCCCGGACCCGTTGCACTTGTCATTCCCTACTGCATGGCCTTTTCCATGTCTGATACCCAATTGCGCGTGCATCCCCGCATCGACGATCTGCCTGCCGATCAATGGAACGCCCTTGCCGGCGCCCATCCGGCACAGCGCCATGCGTTCCTGGCGGCCCTGGAGGCAAGCGGCGCGGTGGGCCCGGGCACCGGCTGGCAGCCCTGCCATCTGGGCCTATGGCGGGACGGTCGGCTGTGCGCGGCGATGCCGCTCTATGCCAAGACGCACTCGTTCGGCGAATACGTGTTCGATTGGGCCTGGGCACGCGCCTACGCCGAACATGGGCTGGCCTACTATCCCAAGCTGGTCTGTGCGATCCCGTTCACGCCAGTGCCCGGCGCCCGGCTGTTCGCCGGTTCGGCGCAGGACCGTCTGTTGTTGCTCAATGCTGCGCGCGAGCGGGCCGGGCAGGACGGCCTGTCGTCGCTGCACCTGCTGTTCGCTGATAACGAGGACCTGGCCGCAGCGCAGGCGATGGGCATGCTGCGGCGCGAACAGGTGCAGTTCCATTGGCTGCGTCAGCCGCACTGGCGCGATTTCGACGACTTCCTGGCAAGCCTTGCCCGCGACAAGCGCAAGCGCATTCGGCAGGAGCGGCGGCGGGTGGCGCAGGCCGGGGTGGCGATCGAGCGCAAGCGGGGCTCACAGATCGACGCGATGGACTGGGCGTTCTTCATCCGCTGCTATGAAGCGACCTATCGGCAGCATCGTTCCACGCCGTATCTCAATCTTGCGTTCTTCCGCGCAGCGCACACGGCCGCCCCTGACGATTGGCTGATGGTGCAGGCCTCACGCGATGGGGTGCCGATTGCGGCTGCGCTGAACCTGGTCGGGCCTGACCGGCTGTACGGGCGCTATTGGGGGGCGCAATGGGATGCCGGCGGCTGGGTGCCTGGGCTGCACTTCGAGCTGTGTTACTACCAGGGCATCGAGTTCGCACTGGCCGAGGGGCTCGCGGCATTCGAAGGCGGCGCCCAGGGCGAGCACAAGCTGGCACGTGGTTTCAGCCCAGTGATCACCTATTCGGCGCACTGGCTGGCCCATCCGGCCTTTGCCGATGCGGTCGATCGTTTCCTCGGGCAGGAGCGGCAGGCGGTATCCGCCTACCGGCAGGAGCTGGAGATGCACCTGCCGTTCCGTGATCCGCTTATTTCCACTTGATGCTGCAGCCCACGCTGGGCTGTTGCTCCGCCGGCAGTGGCAGGTCGTTGGTCAGCGCCTCCACCGCCGCCCGGACGGCGGCACCGGTGGCCGGTGCGCCGCCGGGCCGCGTGTCGTCGAACTGGCCGCGATACACCAACGCGCCGGCACCGTCGAACAGGAACAGATCGGGCGTGCAGGCGGCGTTGAAGGCGCGCGCCACGTCCTGCGTCTCGTCGTACAGATAGGGAAAGGTATAGTCCTGCTCGCGTGCCACGGCAGCCATCTGCGCCGGGCCATCCTGGGGGTAGCGGGCCACGTCGTTGGACGAGATCGCGACCATGCCCACCCCCTGCGCCGCGAATTCGCGCCCCAACGGCGCCAGCGCCGGGTTGATGTGCTGCACATACGGGCAATGGTTGCAGATGAAGATCACCAGCAACCCGCTCGGCCCGAGCAGATCGATGCTGCGATAGCGCGTGCCGTCGCCGTCGGGCAGGGTGAAGGCCGGTAGCGGGCTGCCCAGCGGCAGCATGGTGGACGGAATCAGGGCCATGGGGGTGTTCCGGTGGTGAGGGGTAGGCAGCGGACCGCCGCGCGGTGCGTGCCAAGCATAGCTTAGCGCCTCACGGTCTTTTCGCCACGGCATGCGGTCGGTCGGGTAGCGCATGCACAGTGCGATGCGACGCCCGTCTGCAGGATGCATGGTGCAGGCGCCGGCCTTCCGGCGTGTCCCGCAGGCTTCGGAAGGGCTTTCGCCGGGTTGCTAGTCCGGCAGCGGCAGTGCCAGGGTTTCCTTCACTTCCTCCATCACGATATAGCTGCGCGATTCCGCGGCACCCGGCAGGCGCAGCAGGATGTCGCCCAGCAGCCGTCGATAGTGGCTCATGTCGGGCAGCCGTGCCTTCAGCAGATAGTCGAAATCCCCTGCAATCAGGTGGCATTCGAGCACTTCGGGGATGGCAGCCACGGCGTGGCGCAGATCATCGAACAGCTCGCTCGATTTGCGCGAGAGCTTCAGTTCCACGAACACCAGCAGCGGCGCCGCCAGCTTCTGCGGATTGAGCCGCGCGTGATAGCCCAGGATCACGCCGGTCTCCTCCAGCCGCTTCACCCGTTCGGCACACGGCGTGGCGGTCAGCCCTACCTGCTCGGCAAGTTCGGTGATCGACAGTCGCGCGTTGTGTTGCAAGGCACGCAGGATCTTGTGGTCGATCCGGTCCAACTCACGCCCGCCGTGGTATCGCGTCCTCATTTTTCCTCCAAAACTCGCCGGTTCAATAGGGAAAAACACTGGTACGACAACAATATACTGTGTCTATTCACTATATCCAGCAATATGGGGTGGATCATGAACGTGATCGTGATCGGAGCCGGGGTGGTCGGTGTGAGCACGGCGTGGTATCTGCGCCAGGCCGGGTGCGACGTGACAGTGGTGGAACGGCATGCGGCACCGGCGGAAGAGGCAAGCTATGCCAACGCGGGCCAGATCTCGCCCGGCTACGCCGCGCCCTGGGCCGCACCCGGCGTGCCGCTCAAGGCGATCAAATGGCTGCTGTCACGGCATGCGCCACTGCGTATCCGGCCAGACCACAGCCTGTTCCAGTTGAGCTGGATGGCCAGGATGCTCGCCAACTGCACCCCGACCGCCTATGCACGCAACAAGTCGCGTATGGTGGCGTTGGCCGAATACAGCCGCGACGAACTGCGGCGGCTGCGCCACACGCTGGGGCTGCAATACGAGGCGCGCAGCCTTGGCACGCTGCAGGTGTTGCGCACTGCGCCGCAGCTGGCCGCTGCCCGGCGCGACGCCGACCTGCTGGCGGGCCTGGGTGTGCCGCACGCGCTGCTGGGCGTGGACGAGCTGGCCGAGGTGGAACCGGCGTTGGCACGGGTGGCGCACAAGCTGGTGGGCGCATTGCACCTGCCCAACGATGAAACCGGCGATTGCCGGTTGTTCACCGAACGGTTGGCGCAGCATGCCGCCGCCGCCGGCGTGGTGTTCCGCTACCTGACCGAGGTGGAACAACTGGTCGTCACGCAGGGGCGCATCCGCGAGGTGCTGCTGGACGATGGCGAGGTGTTCACGCCCGATGCCGTGGTGCTGGCGGCCGGCTGCACCAGCCGTGCGCTGGCGCGCGAGCTGGGCCTGTCGCTGCCGATCTATCCGGTCAAAGGCTACTCGCTGACGCTGCCCCTGGCCGACCCCCAATCCGCGCCACGTTCCACCGTGCTGGACGAGACCTACAAGATCGCGCTGACCCGGTTCGATGCGCGGCTGCGCGTGGGTGGCATGGCGGAACTGGCCGGCTACGACCACGCACTGGATCCGCGCCGGGTGGCCACGCTGCGGATGGTCGCCGGCGATCTGTTCCCCGACGCCACCGATCCGCAGCAGGGGCAGGCGTGGACCGGATTGCGGCCGATGACCCCGGATGGCGCCCCGCTGGTCTGCGGCACCCCACTGCGCAATCTGTTTCTCAACACCGGCCATGGCACGCTGGGCTGGACCATGGCGTGTGGCTCGGCCCACGTGCTGGCCGACCTGGTACTGGGCCGTGCACCGCAGATCGATGTCAGCGGCCTGTCGCTGACCCGTTACCGCCGCACTCCCCAGGCTGTGCCACAGCCGCAGGGCGGCAGCCGGCCGGCACACGCCTGAGCGCGACAGGGCGTCAGCCGCGTGGCTTGGTGGCAGCCAGCAGGCGGTCGAGCTGGCGGGCAAACGCCTGCCTGTCGCTGCCGGACAGGCTGGCCGGGCCGCCGGTGTCGACGCCACTGTCGCGCAGCCCCTGCATGAAGTCCCGCAGGCTCAGCCGTTCGCGGATATTCTCGGGCGAGAGGTGCTCGCCGCGCGGATCGAGCACCAGGGCCCCGCGTTCGATCACGGCGGCTGCAAGCGGAATGTCGGCAGTGATGACAAGGTCGCCCGCGGCAACGCGCTCGACGATGGCCGCATCGGCCACATCGAAACCGCGCGGCACCTGCAGCGCGGCAATCCAGGGCGACGGCGGCACGGCCAGCAGCTGGTTGGCGATCAGCGTGGTACGCACCTGGGCGCGTTCCGCGGCCCGGAACAGAATGTCCTTGATCGCCCGCGGACAGGCATCGGCATCGACCCAGATTTGCATGACGGCATCCCTCGAAAGACCGCCGATTGTAGCCGCCAAGCCGTAGTGGCTGCCGCCTAGACACAACCCTGGCCCGCCTGCAGGGCGTATCACCCGGGTTATGCCTGCTTGTGCCCGGCAGGCAGGTACCGGGCGCGCCAGTGTGAATGGGGGCTGGCCGATGCTGCGCGTCGCCATCGACCCATCGGGAGCTCCAGCGATGCGTACCTTGCAACGATGGCTGCCGGCTTGGCGCTATGCCGTCCACCACACCGCCAGCCATACCGTGCGATCGGCCGTGTAGGTCACCTGATGGCGCCGACCTGGCGCAATCAGCACATGATCGCCCACACCGAGAGTGAGATCGTGCGCCATATCGGCAAAACGCAGCCGCGCTTCACCTTCCAGCACCACCACCCACTCGGCTTGCGCTTGGTCATACCAGAAGCCTTCGGGTGAGACCTGCCCGGTGGATACGATACGCTCGACCCGCACACCAGGCCCTGCCGCCATGGTCTCGATCCATTCCTCGCCCAGCCCGGCGGGGATCGCTGCAAACAGATTGTCCATGGGGGATTCCATTGGGGAGATGGGCGTAGGGGGCGGGCTTTCGGTGACTGTTCAATCATAGGACTGGAATGCCTACAGGAGTCCGGGCAGTCCAGTTTGATAAAACACCGCGGGCAGGTTGCCGGCCGGACCCTGCCCGAGTAGTGCGGGCTTGTGATCACTTTGGAATGTGCGCCGGCTGAAATCCCTATCCAATTGAATTTTCAGTATTTTCCGCCTGGTGCCTTTGGCGTGGCCGGGCAAATCTGCCACAATGCGCGATTCGCTTTGCTCATGCCGCCATGAATCCCGTTGCCACCCCCCTTTATGACTACGCGCCGGCCCGCCATGGCCGGCCTGCGCCCTTTCTGCCGATGAGTCGGGACGAGATGGCGGCGCTGGGCTGGGACGAGTGCGATGTCGTGCTCGTCAGCGGCGATTGCTATATCGACCACCCCAGCTTCGGCATGGCACTGGTGGGGCGGTTGCTGGAGGCGCAGGGGTTGCGCGTGGGCATCATCGCGCAGCCGGAATGGGACAGTGCCGAGCCTTACAAGGCACTGGGCCGGCCGCGTCTTTTTTTCGGTGTCACCGCCGGCAACATGGATTCGATGATCAACCGCTACACGGCCGACCGCAGGCCGCGCTCGGACGATGCCTATACCCCTGACGGCGTGGCCGGGCGGCGGCCGGACCGGGCGGTGACGATCTATTCGCAGCGCTGCCGCGAGGCATATCCGGGCGTACAGATCATGATCGGCGGCATCGAGGGCAGCCTGCGCCGCATCGCGCAGTACGACTATTGGAGCGACAAGGTGCGCCAGTCGGCGCTGGTCTATGCCAAGGCCGACCTGCTGTTGTTCGGCAACGCCGAGCGCGCGCTGGTCGAAGTGGCGCACCGCGTCGCCGCCGGCGAAAAGCTGCGCGAGATCCGCGACGTGCGCGGCACCGCCTTCATGACCGCGCATGGCTGGATGCCGGCACATGATTGGGCGGTGCTCGATTCGAGCACGGTCGACGTGCCCGGCCGGGTCGATCCGCATCCCGACCCCTATGCAATGGAAAGCGAGAAACAGGGGCCGGCGTGCAACGATCCGGCGGCGCCGCAGCCGATCCGCATCCAGACCAAGGCCGAGCGCATCGCCGCGCGCCAGGCCGAACGGCTGCGCACCGTGGTGCGCATCCCGGCCTATGAGGCCGTGGCGCACGACCCGGTGCTGTACGCACATGCCAGCCGCACGCTGCATCTGGAATCCAACCCCGGCAATGCACGTGCCATGGTGCAGCAGCACGGCGAGCGCGACGTCTGGCTCAATCCGCCGCCGATCCCGCTCACCACGCCGGAGATGGATTACGTCTATGGCCTCGCCTACGCGCGCAATCCGCATCCCAGCTACGGCAAGGCGCATATCCCGGCGTGGGAGATGATCCGCTTCTCGATCAACATCATGCGCGGCTGCTTCGGCGGCTGCACCTTCTGCTCGATCACCGAGCATGAGGGCCGCATCATCCAGAGCCGCTCGGAGCAATCCATCCTCAAGGAGATCGAGGACATCCGCGACAAGACCGAGGACTTCAAGGGCCATATCTCGGACCTGGGCGGCCCCACGGCCAACATGTACCGGCTGGCGTGCAAGGACCCGCAGATCGAGCAGTCCTGTCGGCGGCTGTCGTGTGTCTACCCCGGCATCTGCGAGAACCTCAACACCGACCATTCGCATCTGATCCAGCTCTACCGCAAGGCGCGGGCGATCCCCGGGGTCAAGAAGATCACCATCGGTTCCGGCCTGCGCTACGACCTTGCGGTCGAATCGCCTGAATACATCAAGGAGCTGGTCACCCACCATGTGAGCGGCTATCTGAAGATCGCGCCGGAGCATACCGAGGATGGGCCGCTGTCGAAGATGATGAAGCCGGGCATCGGCAGCTTCGAGCGCTTCAAACAGCTGTTCGAGCACTACAGCCGGCAGGCCGGCAAGCAGCAATATCTGATTCCGTACTTCATCGCCGCCCACCCCGGCACCCGCGACGAGGACATGCTCAATCTGGCGTTGTGGCTCAAACGCAACGGCTTCAAGCCGGATCAGGTGCAGGCATTCACCCCGACGCCGATGGCGCTCGCGACCACGATGTGGCACACCGGCCGCAACCCGCTCAGAAAGCTGGCCCGCTCCTCGGAAAAGGTGCTTGTCGTCAAGGACGCCAAGCAGCGTCGGCTGCACAAGGCGTTCCTGCGCTACCACGATCCGGAGAACTGGCCGATCCTGCGCGAAGGCCTGATGGCCATGGGCCGCGCCGATCTGATCGGCCACAGTCCCAACCACCTGGTACCGCCGGCGCAGGGCGAGAAGCGTGCCGCCGCACCCCGCCGCGGCCCGGTTCCGACACCACGCGGCAACGCCGGGGCAGGGCGCAAGGTGGGGCCCGGCAAGCGCCGCTGAACACCGTCGCCGGCACCGTTTCGCCAGGTATGGCGGGGCCGCGGCCATGCCGTCGTTGTCATATCGGCATCGCCTGTGCCGTGCAATGCACGTTGCCCGATTTGCCCTGGTTCCGGATTTGCGCATAGTGTTTGGAGACGTGCCCGCACCTTCGGAACGTGCCCTACGCCTATGAAGCTTGCCCGCCCTGCCTTGCTGCCCGTGATCCTCGCCTTGCTGACGGGGGTGGCGCTCACCACCGCGCTCGACCTGTGGCTGGCCCGGCTTCAGCTGCGGCAGGGGCAGGCGCGGCTGGCGCAGACGGCAAGGCTGATGACGGTGCAGCTCGAAGCGCGGGTGCAGCGCTTTGACGAAACGCTGCGCGCGTTGCGCGGTGCCTTCATCGCCAATCCCGAGCTGGACCGGGCCACGTTCGCCGCCATGCTCGACCAGCACAACTTCCTGACGCGCCAGCCCGGTTTTCTGATGCTGACCTTCGTGCGCCATGTGCCGGCCGCCGACCTTGCCGCGTACCTCGCCGGCCTTGCCGCGGTCGAAGGGCTGGATCCGGACAGCCTGCAGGCCCGGCCGCCCGGTGCGCGCCCTGCCTACTACTTCACCGATTACATCTACCCGTCCAACACGGCCACCCGTCGCTATGTCGGATACGACATCGCCGCGCAGCGCGATACCTTGCAGTTCATCGGATTCATCCGCGACCGCAATCTTGCGCTGTTCAGCGCCCCGCTGCGGTTTACGCAGCTCAAGGGGCAACCGCTGGGTTATGCGCTGTATTACCCCGTCTACCAGCGCGGCATGCCGTTGGACAGCGTGGCTGAGCGCCGTACCGCCTTCAAGGGCCTGCTGGTGATCGCCTTTCGCAGCAACGATATCTTCGATTGGGTGGAGGATCAGTTGCCCGGCGGCGCGAGCATGGCGCTGTGGGACACCGGGCACAGCCTGGCGCCGGGGGCCAGGACCGCGCCGGTGCTGCTGGGGCGCCGTGGCGAGCGTGGGGCCGCCGAGGTCCACGCCGAAGCACTGGCCGACCTGCCGGGCCGGCAATGGCGGGCAGTGTTGGATGCCCCTGCAGGCGGGCAGGGCGACCGGTTATGGGTATGGCTGCTGGGCGGTAGCATGACCGTGGCGTTGGCCATCCTCGCGGCGCGGCGTCATCCGGCTCCGGCCGCCGTGCCGCTTGAGCCGGCGATACCCCTGGCGCCGTCGCATGCCGAGCCGGATTTCGGCCTGGCGTTGCTGCAGGCGGTGGACATGGTGTCGGAGATGGTGGTGGTCCGGGATGCCAGCCACGCCATCGTCTATGGCAACCGGGCGGTGCGCCAGCGCTTCGAGACACCGCAGCTGCCGCTGCTGGGCCGGCGCGATGCGCTATGGAGCGCTTCGGAGCTGGTGCTGCTGGCCGGGCCGGTGGAAAAACGGGTACTGCAGCGCGGTATGGACGATGGCCGGGAGTATCACTACGCGGTGACGTTGCTGCCGCTGCGCGAGCCTGCCGGCTACAGCGTCACCATGGCGCGCGACATCAGCCGTGGCCGCGCGCGCGACCTGGAGCTGACCGGACAGCTGCAGCGGCTGACCGAGCTGCTGGACGTGGCCTGCGACTGGCACTGGACCCAGGACGCTGAGCATCGGCTCACCGGATTGTCCGAACCGTATTTCCAGAAGAAGCAGATCGACATGACGCAGCTGCTGGGACGGCGCTACTGGGAGTTCAGTGACGGTGGCATTTCGTCGGCGCAGTGGGAGGCGCACAAGCGCACGCTGGCGCAGCAGCTGCCCTACCGCGACTTCGTGTTCGTGCTCGAACTCGACCAGCACCGCGTGGTGGTCAGTCTGAGTGGGCGGCCCTGCTACGACCCGGCCGGGCGCTTCACCGGCTACCGCGGCGTCGGCCGTGACGTGACCGCCGCGCGGCAGGCGCAGGAGGCGCTGCTGCTGGAAAAGACCCGCACCGACGCCATCCTCGACGCACTGGCGGACGGGGTGGTCACCACCGACCCGCACGGGCTGGTGCAGTACTTCAACCCGGTGGCGGCCGCCTTGCTCGGCTGGACCGAGGACGAGACGCTGGGCAAGCCGATCGAGCGCTGCCTGATGATGGTGGATGTCGAGACGCGCCTGCCGTTGCCGTCGCTGCCACGCCAGGTGCTCGGCGCCGACGGCCCAGGCCACCGGCAGCGCAAGGGCGTGCTGCTCAACAAATTCGGGCTGACCTTTTCGATCCACGAATCGGTGTCACGCATCACCGATCCGGCGGACCGGATGTTGGGCGTGGTGGTGGTGCTGCGCGACGAGACCCACTGGGTGGGTGGCGAGGGCGATACGCTTTAGCCCAGCTGCAGCGCGGCGTCCGGTCGGCGTGGCGGCAACGCATCCGTGCCTGCCGCCACGCCGGAGCGAATGGTCAGTCCAGCAGGCCCTCGAACAGCTTGGTCGACAGATAGCGCTCGCCGAAGGACGGGATGATCACCGCAATCAGCTTGCCGGCATGTTCCGGGCGGCTGGCGACCTGCACTGCGGCCCACACGGCAGCGCCGGACGAGATGCCGGCCAGGATGCCTTCCTGCGTGGCCAGTGCCCGCGCAGTGGCAAAGGCATCCTCATTGGTCACCCGGATCACTTCGTCGTAGATGGCGGTGTTGAGCACCGCCGGCACGAAGCCCGCGCCGATGCCCTGGATGGGATGCGGCCCCTTCTGCCCGCCTGAAAGCACCGGGCTTGCGTCCGGCTCGACGGCGATGGCCTGGAACGACGGCTTGCGCGCCTTGAGCACCTCGGCCACGCCGGTGATGGTGCCGCCGGTGCCCACGCCCGAGATCAGGATGTCGATCTGGCCATCGGTATCGCGCCACAGCTCCTCGGCCGTGGTCTGGCGGTGGATCTCGGGATTGGCCGGGTTCTCGAACTGCTGCGGCATGAAATGGTTCGAATGTTCCTGGCACAGTGCCTTGGCCCGGGCGATGGCGCCGCCCATGCCCTCGGGGCCGGGGGTGAGCACCAGTTCGGCGCCATAGCCGCGCAGCAGCGCGCGGCGCTCGCGCGACATGGTCTCGGGCATGGTCAGGATGAGTTTGTAGCCGCGTGCCGCACACACCATCGCCAGGCCGATGCCGGTATTGCCGGAGGTGGGCTCGACGATCACCGTCTGCGGGCCGATCAGCCCGGCGGCTTCGGCGGCGTCGATCATGCTGACCGCGATGCGGTCCTTCACCGAATGGGACGGGTTCATGTATTCGAGCTTGGCCACCACGGTGGCCGCACTGCCGGCAGTGATGCGGTTCAGTCTGACCAGCGGGGTATTGCCGATCAGCTGGGTGACGTCATTGGCGATGCGCATGCTGCACTCCTTGCAAGGTAAGGGTGGAACCTGCCCGCGGGCAGGGGCTTGCCCAGAGTGTACGTCGCCCCGCCGGCACCGGCACGACCCGCATGGCATTGGCCGCCCTGTCAGGCAAGCGCGGTATCGAGCACCATCATGATCACGAATCCCAGCATCAGCCCGCCGGTGGCGAACGCTTCGTGCCCCTTGCGATGCGATTCGGGAATGATCTCGTGGCTGATCACGAACAGCATGGCGCCCGCGGCAAAGCCCAAGCCCCAGGGCAGCAACTGCGCCGAATGGCTGACCACCACTGCGCCGAGTACCGCGCCCACCGGCTCGACAAGGCCCGTGGCCATGCCGAGCAGCACCGCGACGCCGCGGGTATAGCCCACCGCCAGCAATGCCGCCGCCACCACCAGCCCCTCGGGCACGTCCTGGATCGCAATGCCGGTCGCCAGCGCGCTGGCATGCACCGGATCGGTACCGGCGAACGCAACGCCGATCGCCAGCCCCTCGGGCAGGTTGTGCAGTGCAATCGCAAACACGAACAGCCAGGTGCGCCGCAAGGTCCTGGCACGCCAGCCTTCCACGCCTTTGATGAAGTGTTCGTGCGGCAGCAGCCGGTCCAGCAGCAGCAGCAGTCCGCCGCCCAGCAGGATGCCCGCGGCCACGGTCAACCCGGCCTGCCACGGCCCCGCGCCCAGCCGCTCGGCCGAGTCGATGCCCGGCACCACCAGCGAAAACGCACTCGCCGCCAGCATCACGCCGGCCCCGAAGCCGAACAGCGTATCCTGGGTACGTTCGGACAGGCGTTGCGACAGCAGCACCGGCAAGGTGCCCAGCGCCGTCGCGCCTGCGGCGATCAGGCCGCCGGTCAATGCGCCCAGCGTACGCGCATCGCCCACGCCGATCCTTTGCCATAGCGCCTGTACACCCAGCACCAGCGCAGCCAGTACGATGCCGAACCCCAGCATCTTGCGCAGCAGGAAGGAACGGGAAAGCAGATTCATGTTGTCTCCATTGCATTGCACAACAGCCCGCCCGCTGACGGGCCTGGTGGAATGGGCTTCTGGTCGGGTCGGCGAGGCCGGCGCGATTGCACCGCCGTCGGGCCCGGTCTTTACAATGGACGCAAACCACGTTGCCGGAAGTGGGCGTATTGCCATCGCGGATACCGCCGCCGCCATGGTGGACGGCCCGTGCCCCGTGCTGTCATGGGTGCGGCGGCGGACATTGGCGGGGCGTTCCCAGACGCGCGCGGGAGCGATCATGAAACCGCAGGGCATGGTCCTGGGATCACCCCATCGGGGCTGCAAGGAGGGCGTCGGATGAAAAGCTACAAGGTGGGCGGCGCGGTGCGCGACCGGCTGCTGGGTCTGCCGGTGCAGGACACCGACTGGGTCGTGGTCGGCGCCAGCGCCGAGGACATGGCCGCCGCCGGCTACCGCCCGGTCGGCAAGGATTTCCCGGTGTTCCTGCATCCGGTCACGCAGCAGGAGTACGCGCTCGCCCGCACCGAACGCAAAAGTGGGCGCGGCTACAAGGGTTTCACCGTGTTTGCCGACCCCAGTGTGACGCTGGAGGAGGATCTGGCGCGGCGCGATCTCACCATCAATGCCATGGCCGAGGACGAGCAAGGGCAGCTGATCGACCCGTTCGGCGGGCAGGCCGACCTTGCGGCACGTTGCCTGCGCCATGTATCGCCGGCATTTGCCGAAGACCCGGTGCGCATCCTGCGTCTTGCCCGCTTCGCCGCGCGCTTCGGTTTTGCCGCCGCGCCCGAGACCATGGCGCTGATGCGGCAGATGGTGGCACAGGGCGAGGTCGATCACCTGGTGCCCGAACGGGTATGGCAGGAACTGGCCAAGGGGCTGATGGAAGCGCAGCCCAGCCGGATGTTCGCCGTGCTGCGCGAATGTGGCGCACTGGCACGCATCGCGCCAGAGATCGATGCGCTGTGGGGCGTGCCGCAGCGTGCCGACTACCATCCTGAGGTCGATACCGGGGTGCATGTGATGCTGGTGCTCGACTACACCGCCCGGCAGGGCTGGCCGCTTCCCACCCGATATGCCGCGCTGTGCCATGACCTGGGCAAGGCACTGACGCCGGCCGATGTGTTGCCGCGGCATATCGGTCACGAGGCGGCAGGCGTGCCGCTGGTCGAGCAGCTGTCGCAGCGGCTGCGCGTGCCGGCCGAATGCCGCGATCTGGCCCGCCTTGCCTGCCGCGAGCACCTGCTGGTGCACCGGGCGCAGGAGCTGAAGCCGGGTACGGTGCTCGAGTTGTTCCAGCGTTGCGATGCCTTGCGCAAGCCCGAGCGGTTCGAAGCGCTGCTGAACGCCTGCGTGGCCGATGCCCGCGGCCGGACCGGTTTCGAGGCGGCCGCCTACCCGCAGGCCGAACGCCTGCGCCAGTTGCTCGCGGCGGCCCGTGCGGTGGACGCCGGCGTGCTGGCACGTGGATGCACCGCGCCCGATCAGATCGCCCCGCGGGTGGCGCAGGCGCGGCGGGACGCAATCGCGGCCATGATGCATACCCTGGCTGGTTGAGCGACGAACGGCAGTTCCATATGCCTTGCATGCCACCCCGGTGCGGTGCAGCCAAATGTGCCCGGACAAGCATGGTCAAGGGTTTGCGGATTGCCAACGAGGACGCGTCAATACCAGTGGTGGTCGCATCACCGCCGCACATCGTGATGTCCTCGCCGTTCATCGCCAGCCGGACGGCGTCACGTGACGAAGCGTAAAAATATGTTAACCAATTGATTTTTATGGAAGATTAGCGCTTCATCACATTGTTGACAGCACTGCTTACATCAATGAACATCCACTCTGCATGCCAAAGGCCGCCGTACGGAGAGTGAGCTGTCTCGAAGGACGCCGCGCTGGATTCCACGATTGGTATTACACCCGAAGCAAAAACGGCGGTGACGGCGTGCACCGAACCGATACAGGATGGAGAACTGACCCATGTCGCAATTGAACCGCCTCGCTCTCGCGGCGATTCCGGCTGCGCTTGCAACCATGCAGGCATTTGCAGCCCCCGCCTGGCAGGAAGGCAACACCTACACTGCCGGTACCGTTGTCAGCTATAGCGGCAACGACTACCAGGCCCTGGCCACGCATACCGCCTACGTCGGCGCCAACTGGAATCCCAAGTCCACTCCCACGCTGTGGAAGGATCTGGGCGCCTCGACCGGCACCAACCCGACGCCGGCCCCGACCCCGACTCCGGCCACCCCGACGCCGGCCCCGGCCACTCCGACCCCCGCACCGTCGACCCCGACGCCCGCTCCGGTCACCCCGACGCCTGGCGTCGGCTGCCCGGCTGTCTGGACCGCGGGTGGTGTGTACTCTGGCGGCAGCCGCGTGAGCTACAACGGCCGCGCCTATGAAGCCAAGTGGTGGACCCAGGGCGACAACCCGGGCCAGTCCGGCTCGTGGGGTGTGTGGAAGGATCTGGGCGAGTGCGGCACCGCAACGCCGACTCCGACGCCGACCCCCACTCCGACGCCGACGCCGACTCCCACGCCGACGCCGACGCCGACCCCCACTCCGACGCCGCCGACGCCGACTCCCACCCCGACGCCGCCGACCCCGACTCCCACTCCGACGCCGCCGACCCCGACGCCGACCCCGACGCCCACTCCGACCCCGCCGACCCCGACGCCCACTCCGGTCGCCGGTGCGCAGGTCGGTTCGTACTTCACCCAGTGGGGTGTGTACGCCCGGAACTATCAGGTCAAGCACATCGACACCAGCGGTGCCGCGGCCAAGCTGACCTTCATCAACTACGCCTTCGGCAACCTGTACCAGAAGAACGGCGGTTACGAGTGCGGCATCATCAACAAGCTCGAGCCGGGTGCGACCAACCCGAACGCGCCTGATGCCGGTACCGGTGGCGACGCATGGTCCGACTACCAGCGTGGTCTGTCGGCTGCCGACTCCGTGGACGGCGTGGCCGACCAGTGGGGCTGGCCGACCTGGGACGACCCGCGCAATGGCAAGGCCGGTCCGCTGAAGGGCAACTTCAACCAGTTCAAGAAGCTCAAGGCCAAGTACCCGAACCTGAAGATCTTCATCTCGCTGGGTGGCTGGACCTGGTCCAAGTGGTTCTCGGCTGCCGCCGCGACCGACGCGCTGCGCAAGCAACTGGTGAAGAGCTGCATCGACGTGTACATCAAGGGCAACGTGCCTTATGACGCCAGCGGCAACGCCGGTGGTGATGGCGTCGCGGCCGGCGTGTTCGACGGTATCGACATCGACTGGGAATACCCGGGCGTGATCGGCCAGCCGTACAACACCGTCAACGCAGCCGACAAGCAGAACTTCACGCTGTTGCTGAAGGAGTTCCGCACCCAGTTGGACGCGATCGGCGCCGCCGATGGCAAGCGCTACGCCCTCACCGTCGCCATCGGCGCCGGCAAGGACAAGATCGAGCAGACCGAGCCGGCCGAGTACACCAAGTACCTCGATTGGGTCAACGTGATGAACTACGACTACAACGGCGCATGGGCGGCACAGGGCCCGACCGACTTCCAGTCGCATCTGTACGCGGATCCGAACAATCCGCAGTACCTGGATCCGAAGACCGGTCAGCGTAGTGTGGTGTCGTACTACAACACCGACGAAGCGATCAAGATGCTGGTGGCCAAGGGCGCTCCGCGCGACAAGCTGCTGCTCGGCGTGCCGTTCTACGGCCGCGGCTGGACCGGCGTGCAAGCCGGCCCGAACGGCGATGGCCTGTATCAACCGGCCAACGGCGGCGGCAAGGGCACGTACGAGACCGGTATCGAGGACTACAAGGTGCTGAAGGGCGCCGCTGGTACCGTGCGTTACCACCCGGTGACCAAGCAGTCGTGGAAGTACGACGGCAACAACTTCTGGAGCTTCGATACCCCGACTGACATCGCGCTGAAGGTGGGCTATGTCAAGTCCAATGGCCTTGGCGGGATGTTCAGCTGGTCGCTCGACGGTGATACCGCTGATGCCGAGCTGACCAAGGAAGTTGCAAAGGTCCGCCAGTAAAGCTAGTAAGATCACTATGAACTGAATTTGCGCATCCACACTCTCCGCGCAAACACTGACCCCTGCCGTGAGGCAGGGGTTTTTTTTTGCCGCCGCTTCGCGCCTGAAGGCCAGTATCGGGACCGCCATGCCCCATGGCGCGGCTATACGACCCGCGGGCCCCTGGAATGCCATCTGCAGGACACGCGAATGGGGCGAGGTCATCGATGTCGTGCTTCCGGCCTGCCAGGTAGTGCGGGTCGGATGGCGGGCGTGGAGGGTCCCGCCTTGCTGCCAGGATTTGCTCCCATCTTGACCGGCGCGGGTGAAGGCCGAAGCGAAAGACACCCTTGTTGATCACAAAGCCGGCGCCAGGGCCGTGCCATCCGGGCTGGCATCGTCCTCTGCTGCCCGCCACCGGCCTCGCTGGTGCTGGCTGTGCTGCTCACGCCGAGCGTGCACCGGAACATCCGGAGTAACGCCATCCGGCGCGCCGGATGTGCGACGGGAGCGGGCGCAGCGGCTCCCGGAGCAGGGGCGGGACCCGCTGTCCAAGGCAGGTCACGCGTTCACCGACCTGCTTGGCCGGATGCACTACTCGTCGCCGAACGCGGTGAAGGTGCCGGATAGCGCGATCAGGGCATGAACGATGTAGTGGCGCGCTGGCGCATCGCGCCGGCGGCAGCAGGTCAAGGCGCGGCGCCCTCGCGCAGGCCCGGTGCACTGCCGTGCGGCACCAGGCCATAGTCCTTGCGTACCGATCGGCCAACGAGGTCGGCGTGGCCCGCCTTGGCAGGCAGTGCGCAGGTGGGCGTTGCCCCTGCCTGCCAGCCCCTTCCGGATTCGAAGGCCGACCCGCCCTAGATCAGCCCGCCGTTGACCGCGATCACCTGGCGGGTGATGTACGCTGCCTCGTCGCGCATCAGGAATGCCACCGCGGCGGCGACGTCCTCCGGTCTGCCCAGCCGCCGCGCCGGGATTTGCTGCAGCACCGCGTCGCGTACCGCCGCCTCGACCATGTCAGTCTCGATCAGGCCGGGCGCGACGCAGTTGACCGTGATCCGCCGCTTGGCCAGCTCCAGCGCCAGTGCCTTGGTCGCACCGATCAGGCCGGCCTTGGCCGCGCTGTAGTTCACCTGTCCGCGATTGCCGATCTGGCCGGAGATGGAGGCGATGGTGACGATGCGACCCGGCTGGCGCCGCTGCACCATGGGCAGCACCAACGGGTGCAGCACATTGTAGAACCCGTCCAGATTGGTGCGGAGCACGCCGTCCCAGGCCGCGTCGCTCATGGCCGGGAACGCGGCGTCGGCGGCGATGCCGGCATTGCAGACCACGCCGTAGTAGGCGCCATGCCGGGCGATATCGGCCTCCAACGCCGTGCGCGCGCCGCCGCGGTCGGTCACGTCGAACTGCAGCACACGCGCCGTACGGCCCAGGGTGCCGATGTCCGTGGCAAGTGCGTCGGCCGCGTCGCGCCGGCTGCGGCAGTGCACGACGAGGTCGAAGCCTTCCTGCGCCAGCCGCAGTGCGATGGCTGCGCCGATGCCGCCGGTGGCGCCGGTGACGAGAACGGTGTCGGTCATGATGTGAGCCCTGTTTCAGGCCGGTCGGGTTGGAACACCGAAAGCGTGGACTCGGCCAGCAGGCGGCCATCGGCAGCCTCGATCCGGCCATGCAGCAGCGCAAGCCCGCCATCCCCGGTGCCGGATTCGCGCACTGCCTCGATCCGCAGCACCTCGCCGCAATGGAACCACGGCTGGTGGATCAGATAGCGCCGGGCGCCGACCAGAAAGCCCGGCCGCACCGCTGCGCCCTGCTGCCGCGCCTCCCAGCCGGCCAGCGCGGCGGCGCTCTGTGCCATGTATTCGATGCCGACCCAGGCGCCGACCCGGCCGTCGTTGCAAAAAGGCCCGTCCTTGCGGATGGCGAGCCCGGTGCGGATCCAATCCGGGCCGATCGCCAGCACCGTATCGAGCAGGCACATTGGCGCCGCGTGCGGTACCAGCTCGGCAATGGCGGGCCAGCCGTCTGCGGGGGGCGGCAAGGCCGGCTTCATGCGTGCTCCAGCAGCAGGGCGACATTGTTGCCACCGAAGGCGAACGAATGGCTGAGTGCGGCGCGGGGCGGCGAGGGCAGCCGCATCGCCGGCGCGATGAGGGTCAGTGCCGGCAGTGCGGGGTCGGCGTTCCCGTCCCAGCAATGCGGTGGCAGCGTGCCGTCGCCTGTCAGCGTCAGCCAGGCGATGCCCGCCTCGATGGCGCCGGCCGCGCCCAGCGTATGCCCGGTCAGCGGCTTGGTGCTGCTGGCCGGCACGCCGGGCAGCAGCTCGGCCGCCAGCGTGGCCTCCATCGCATCATTGAGTGGGGTGCCGGTACCGTGCAGGTTCACATAGCCGATGTCCGCCGCGCCGCGCCCGGCGCGGGCCAGCGCCTGCGCAACGGCCCGGCGTGCGCCGGCCCCGCACGGATCGGGCGCCGACACGTGGTGGCCGTCCGAGCTTTCACCCCAGCCGGCGAGCCGCACCGGGCCGGGTCCGCGCTGCATCAGGAACAACGCCGCGCCCTCGCCGATGTTGATGCCGTCGCGCCGGCTCGAAAACGGATTGCAGCGGCCTGTCGACAGCGCTTCCAGCGCCGCGAAGCCGGCAACGGTGAAGCGGCACAGCGTATCGGCACCGCCGGCCAGCACCACATCCGCCACACCGGTGGCCAGCAGCCGTGCGCCGGCGGCCAGCGCCTTGGCGCTGGAGGTGCAGGCAGTCGAGATCACATAGGCCGGCCCGCGGCTGCCGATCCGGGCGGCGAGGAACTCGGCCGGCGATCCCAGCTCCTGCTGCGCGTAGTGGAACTGTGCCGGGAAGCGCCCGTGCGCCAGCCATTCGCCCATCGCCACCTCGCCTTCAGCGATACCGGTGGTGCTGGTGCCGAGCACCACGGCGATCCGGGTCGGATCGACGCCCCGGCACGCGGCTTCCACCTCGTCCCGGATCTGCGCCAACGCCGCCAGCAGCAGCGCGTTGTTGCGGCTGCGCCAACGCGTGGGATGGTCTGCCAGCGTGGGCAGCGGTGCATCGACGAAACCCAAGTGGCGTGGCGTGCCGGGGCTGCAGGCGTCGCTGGCGCGCAGGCCGGGGCTGGTGCCGGCGAACAGGTTGCGGCGGATGGTCGCAAGGTCCGCTCCCAGCGCGCAGACCATGCCCAGGCTGCATAGCGTGCTCATCGCACGTCCTCCGATTCGATGGCGAGCCGGTAGCCGCCCGACAGCGCCTGCAGCGTGGCGCCGTGCCATGGATCGCCGTCGCGGTAGCGGACCACGAGTTCGACCGCGCCTTGCGCATTGCGCACGGTGCGCACGCCGGCCGCCTCGTCGGCCTGCCAACCCGCGGGCAATGCTTGGCGCAGCGCCGCCAGCGGCGTGTGCACCGCCAGGAAGTCGTTGACGATGCGCGCGGGTGTGAGTCCCGCCGGCAGGCCGGCGCCCGGGCCCTGGCTGATCCGCCGGCCATCGTAGTCAAGCGTGAACAGTCGCAGCGCCAGCGCGTTGCCGATGATGCGCAGCCGATCTGCCCGCACCTGCACCACCGCTTCCAGCGCATGGTGCCCGCCCTGCCGGGTCAGCACCAGCCGTTGCTCGGCGAGCCGCTCGCCCAGCGCCGCCGGCGGTACCGGCCACGGCGCCGGCGATGGCGCCAGCGCAGCGCAGCCGGCCAGCAGCCATCCCGCCAGTGCGATGCTCAGTTCCCCCAGTCGCATGCCGCCTCCAGGCTGGCCAGCCGCCGCTCGGGCTCGGCCACGAACGGATTGTCCCCGTCCCAGGCGTAGCCGGCGAGGATGGCCGAGATCATCCGGCTGATCGCCGGGGTCTTGTACGGGTGGAAGATGATCTGCTGGAAGCGCCCGTCGTACCAGGCGCGCACGAAGGCGCGGAAGGTGTCCACACCGCGCTTGAGCGGGCGGGCGTAGTCGGCCTCCCAGTCGACGGTCTCGCCGGCTGCCTCGCGCCGCAGCGCCGCCGCGGCAAGGCTGGCCGACTTGAGTGCGATGGTGACGCCGCTGGAGAACACCGGGTCAAGGAACTCGCCGGCGTTGCCCAGCAGCGCGTAGCCGCGTCCCCACAGTGCGCGCACGTTGGCGGCATAGCCGACGATATGCCGTGCCGGCGTATCCCACACTGCCTGGTCCAGCAAGTGCGACAACCCCGGATCTTCGGCCACCAGCGCCTGCAGCCGCTCGGTATCGTTGCCTTCGAAGCGTTCGAGGAAGCCGGTGGTGGCGACCACGCCGATCGAGCTGCGCCCATCGGAGAATGGGATCAGCCAGTACCATACGTCGCAGTGCCGCGGATGGACGGTGACGCGGATCTTGTTGCGGTCAAAGCCGGCGGCGCCGGGGCGGATGCCGTCCTCGACATGCGTGAACAATGCGCCGCGGCTGGGAAAGTCGGACGGCGTTTCCAGCTGCAACAAGCGTGGCAGCGTGCGGCCGAAGCCGCTGGCGTCGAGCAGGAAGCGACCTGCGATGCGGTAGGACGCCCCGTCCGGCGCACGGACCGACAGGGTGGGGCGGGCGCCGTCCACGTCGGCGGCCAGCACCTGGTGGCCGTAGCGGATGTCCGCCCCCAGTCGGGCCGCGGCGTCGGCCAACACCTGGTCGAAGCGTGCACGCTGTACCTGGTAGGTGGTGCCCCAGCCGGGCGTGGACTTGTCGCGGAAATCGAAGGCGGTCTGCGTCTGCCCGCGCACGAAGGCGGCGCCGTTCTTGTACTGGAACCCGGCCTCGATGACGTCCTGCAGCAGGCCGGCCTCCTCCAGCAGCCCCATGCTCTGTGGCAACAGGCTTTCGCCGATCGAGAAGCGTGGGAACACCTCACGCTCGATCACGGTCACCTGCCGTCCCTGGCGCCGCAGCAGCGCGGCCGCCAACGCGCCGGCGGGCCCGGCGCCGATGATCAGGATGTCGGTCTGTTCCACGTTCACCAGGGTGCTCCTTCAACATGATGGGCCGGGCCCGCCGGGGCGCGGCACCAGGGGGCGATCAGCCAGGCGAGGGCCACGCCTAACAGGGTGGCCAGGCCGAACGCGGCCAGCGCCGGGGTGTGGCTGAAGGCCAGCAGGCCGAACGACAGCATGGTGCTGGCCGCCGACAGCGTGGTGGCGATCTGCATCCGGCCGTCCTCGGGATGCTCGGCATGGAAGATGCCATAGTCCACGCCGACCCCGAGCACCAGCAACAGCGCCAGCAACGTCAGCAGCTGCACCGGCTCCCCGGCGAGCCCCAGCAGCCCCAGCGTCGCGGCGCTGGCCAGCGCCGGCGGCAGCAGCACGCGCCAGGTGGCCCGGCCGTAGCGCGGCAGCAGCGCCAGCGCGCAGGCAAGATAGGCCGCCGCGAGCACCCAGCCCAGCAGCACGCGGTAACGCCCCATCAGCTGCGAGACCTCGGCCGGTTTGTCCAGCCAGCGCACGTCCGGCCCGGCGAGCGCGGCCAGTGCCGGCAGCGTGTCCGCCCCGGCGATGCCCTTGACCAGCACCACTCCCGCGTAGCGGCCGTCAGTGCCCCGACCCAGCCACAGGTGCGACAGCATGGCGCCGGCCGGTTGCGCCAGCCAGCCGGCCACCGTGAGCGGTGTGGCCGGGGCGCCCGGCGGCGCGATCCCGAATTCGGTCCGGAGCGCCGGGGCGAGCGCGGCGAGCCGGCGTGCCTGCAAGGCGACGTCGGCCTGTTGCCGTGCCGGCGGCGGCACCCAGCGTGTCAGTGCGTCGTAGCCGGTGAGCTGCCCGGTGCGCGTCAACGCGTCGAGCCGCTCCCCGAGCCGGGCAGTGCGTGCCAATACCGCCTCCGGGGTGTCCCCTGAGACGATGAAAAGCTGCGCCGGGCTGGGCAGCCCCAGCAATCCGGCCACTGCCTGATGCTCGCGCAGCAGGCCGGCATCGGTGGCGGTCAGCGCACGCACGTTGTCCTCGGCCTGGAGCCGCGCCAATCCCGCGGTGCAGAGCACGGCGGCGAGCAGCGCGATGGCGAGCGTCGCCGGCTGGGTGTGCCAGCGTGGCCAGCGGCGGTGGCCAAGCCAGCGTGCGGCACGCGTGGCGCGCAGCCGGCGCGGCGCGATTGCCGGAAACCACAGCACCACGGTCAGCCAGGCGGCAACGATGCCGCCGCCGGCAAACAGCGCCATCTGCGCCAGGCCCGGAAACGGGGTCAAGAGCAAGCCGCCGTAGGCCAGCGCGGTGGTGATCATCGCCAGGAACAGGCCGGGTGCCAGCCGTCGGTAGCGCAGCGGCACCGGTGTGTCGTCCTCGATGCCGGCCGCCAGTGCATGCAGCCCGTAGTCGACTGCCACCCCGATCAGCGTGGCGCCGAACACCAGCGTCAATGCGTGCACGCGCGGATAGCAGGCGAACACCAGCGCCATCGCGCACAGTGTGGCCACGCCGAGCGTGAGCAGCATCAGCGCCAGCGGCCGTGCCCCACCGAATACCAGTACCACCAACGCCAGCGCGCCGACCAGCGAGCCCGTGCCGATGGCCGAGACCTCGCGCCGTGCCTGTTCGGCCGCCTTGGCCGCATGCAGCACCACACCGGCGCGCAGCACCTGTGCCTGCGGCACAGTGGCGTGCAACGCCGTCTGGGCCCGGGCCAGCCCGTCGGCCACCTGTTGTGCGTCGGCCAGCGAGAACGCCGAGCCTTGCAGCGTGTAGGCGAGCAGCACGTAGTGCCGCCCCGCTGCCGTCAGCGCCAGCTGTTCGCCGTCCGGGCGCAGTGGGCTGGCGCCGGCCAGCTCGGCGAGCCAGCGGCCGAACAGGCCGAGCGGATCGTCCCGCCATGCCAGACCCGAGGCGGAGAACGGCGCAAACGCCTCGGCGCGGGCACGGGCGAGCAGCGCGGTATCGTCGGCATCGGCCAGCCAGGACCGGTCGGCCCGGCTGACGAGGCCGGCGCGGTGCGGCAGGTAGGCGGCGCGCAGCGCGTCCAGCGCGGCGCCCTGCGCCTGCGCGCGCAATGGCAGCGGTTGCAGCCGTTCGGCCAGCAGCGCGGCGGCACGGCGAGCCTCTGCCGGCTCGCGGTGGCCCACCAGCAACACCAGCTGCCGCTCGCCCTGCCGGGCCAGGGCCTGCAACGCGGCCTCGGCGCGCGCGTCGCGCTCGTCGTGCGGCAGCAGCGCAAAGAGATCCATGTCGATGCGCGCCTGCCAGTCCGGCCAGGCCGCCGCGGCCCAGCCGGCCACGGCCAGCACCAGCAGCAGCCAGACCAGTGCCGACGCGCGCATCGCCTTACTCAAATGCCGCGTCCTCCGCCGCACCGGGGGCAGGCAGCAGCGTCACCCCGCGCAACGCGATCCGGGTCGCATCGCCGCTTTGCGCGGTGAGGTCGATGGTCTCGACGGTCTTGGCGCCGGACAGCGACAGGGTGCGCATCAGCTTGCCCAATGTGGCGGTACGCGGGGTCAGGTTGACCTGCCAACGTGCACCGTCCACGCTGGCTTCGATCTCGAAGTACCGTGCCAGCCCCTCGAAGTCGCCCGCCATCAACGCGAACAGCACCGTACCCACGGTGCCGGCCGCCGGGTCGCGCCCCGTGTTCAGGCGCAGCGTCACGGTTTCGCCCTGGCGCTGCACGATCTCATCGCGGGTGATGCGCAGCGTCTGCGCGAACGGCTTGCGCGTCTCCCACACCACGCCGCGCGCCCGGTCGAGCACGAAGCGCCCGCTGGCGCGCAGCGGTTTGTCCACGCCGACCAGCTCGCGCAGCTGCGTGAATTCGCCACGGATCACCCGTGCCTGGTCCAGCCGCGCCTGCACTTCGGACAGCGGCACCTGCGCGGCGGCGACGGCGCAGGCCAGCATCAGGGCGCAGGCGGCGATCAGGCGCATGACAGCCCCAGCCTGTCGCGCAGCACGGGGGGCGAGACAAAACACATCCGGCCCGAGGCCAGTTCGACCGCGGCCTGCACGGTATGACCGCGTGTCAGGCGCTCGCCATTGGCGGCGTCGCGGATTTCGTAGCGGATCTTCATGCGGTTCTCCCATTCGATCAGTTCGGCGCGTACCCGGATGCGCTGCTGATAGGTCAGCGGCCGGGCGTAGCGCACGGTCAGCTCGATCACCGGCCAGCTGTAGCCCGAGGCCCGCATCTGCGGTACGTCGTAATCGATCCCCTGCAACAATGCCGTACGCGCATGCTCGAAGTAACGGGCATAGTTGCCATGCCACACCACCGCCAGCGGGTCCAGGTCGTGGAACGGCACCACCAGTTCGACCTCGGCGGCCGCATGGGGCGGGGCGTTACGCATCGATGGCTCCGGCGCGCAGGTCGTCGAGCAGGTGTCGCAACAGCGGTTCGAGCGCGACATCCTCCGTGATGAATGGAATGCGCGCGCCCAGCGCATCGAGCCAGGCCTGCGCCGGGGCCGACAGCGGCAGCGGCGTGTGCCGGGCGCGCAGCGCGCACCCCTGGCGCACCGCGACCAGCATGGCGGCGACCACCTGCTCGGTCAGCGTCAGCACCCGCAGCGCGTCGCGCGCGGCGATGGTGCCCATGCTGACCTTGTCCTGGTTGTGGCACTCGGTCGAGCGCGAGAACACCGAGGCGGGCAGCGTCAGCTTGAGCGCCTCGGCGGTCCAGGCCGAGACGCTGATCTGCAGCGCCTTCAGCCCGTGGTTGAGCGGGGCGCGCGCCCCGGTGGCGCCCGAGAGATTCGCCGGCAACCCGTTGCTGTAGCGCGCATCGACCAACAGCGCGAGCTGGCGGTCCAACAGGTCGGCCACATTGGCGACCAGCTGCTTGAGGCTGTCCATCGCGAACGCGATATGGCCACCGTAGAAGTGGCCACCGTGCAGCACGCGACCGCTGGCCACGTCGACCAGCGGATTGTCGTTGGCGCTGTTCAATTCGCGTTCGATCAATTGGGCCAGGAACGGCAGCGCATCCGCCAGCACGCCGATCACGTGCGGTGCGCAGCGCAGTGAATAGCGGTCCTGCAAGCGGCCGGACGGCGGGTCGGGCTCCGGGACGAGGTCGGCGCGCAGCCCGGCCGCCACCTGCTGCTGGCCCGGGTGCGGCTTGGCGGCGAACAGCGTCTCGTCGAAATGCAGCGGATTGCCGCCGGTGGCGGCCACCGCCAGCGCGGTGATGCGGGTGGCCAGCCGCGCCAGTGTCGCGGCACGTCCCCAGGCCAGACAGGCGAGGCCGGTCATCACCGCGGTGCCGTTCATCACGGCGAGCGCTTCCTTGGGACGCAGCACGTGCGGCGCCAACCCGTACGCCGCCAGCGCCTCGGCGGCCGGCCGGGTGCCGTCGCCGGCCAGTACCTCGCGTTCGCCGCACAGCACGGCCGCCACATACGAGAGCGGGGTCAGATCGCCGCTGGCGCCCACCGAGCCTTCGGCCGGGATGCGCGGCAGCAGGTCATGTGCCAGCAACTGCTGCAACTGGCGCAGCAGCGCGTAGCTGACGCCTGATTGCCCGCGGGCGAGCGACGCCAGCCGCGCTGCCAGGATGGCGCGGGTCTCCTCGGCCTCGAAGATCCGCCCCAGCCCACAGCCGTGGTAGGTGTAGAGCTGGCGCGGCAGTTCCCATGCCAGGCCAGGCGGCACGGCCACGGTGCAGGAATCGCCATAGCCGGTGGTGACGCCATACACCACGCCATCGCGCGCCAGCAGTGCGTCGATCAGTGCCGCGCCGGCGTCGATATGCGCAACGAAGTGCGGCGCGTCCTCCAGCTCGGCAGTGGCGGCGCGGCGCGCAAGCGCCAGGACGTCGGCGAGGGTCAGGGGCTGTGCGCCGAAGCGTACGGAGGGGGAGGGGGGCATCATGCCGGGTGCTCGATCCGCCAGAACGGGTAGAAATTGAACCACTGCAACGGCGCGGCGCGGCATTCGGCTTCCAGCAGCGTCGCAAACGCCGCCACGCAGGGCCGGACCGCCTGCAGCCGGTCGTGGCGCGGCAATGGGATCTCGTCGGCGAGCCGGCGCAGCACCAGGTGCCAGCCGTCGCTGCGCCGACTGGTCAGCAGCGCCAGCAGGGGGCAGCGCAGCAGGCCGGCCAGCATCGCCGGGCCGATCGGAAACTCGGCCGGCGCACCGAGGAATTGGGTCGTGACACGGTTGCCGGCGCTCAGCGGTATCCGATCGCCGGCGATCACCACGAATTCGCCACGCGCCACGCGCTCGCCCAGCAGGATCGCGGTGGCGGCCGACAGCTCGGACACCTGGATCAGGTCGACTTCGCTTTGCGGGTTGATCTCGCGCAGCAGCCGGTTGAAGCGCGGCGCGTGCCGCGTATGCACCAGCACATTGAGCCTGAGCGCATGCTGGGTCTGCGCCAGCACCCGCGCCAGTTCCACGTTGCCGAAATGCGCGGTGGCGATGACCGCGCCGCGTCCGGCCTGCTGCAGCGTCAGCAGCACCTCGGCACCGTCGACGTGGCAGGGCGCGTCCGGCGCCTCGCCGCTCCAAAGCCGCAGCTTGTCGAGCATGGTCTCGCCGAAGGCGGTGAAATGGCGCAGCACATTGGCCAGCGTCGGCGCCGGGGTGGCACCGCCGCTGAAGCGGTACAGCCGGGCCAGATAGTCGCGCGAGGCACGTCGCGCCAGCGGGCGGCTGGCCACGAACCAGAGCAGCACCGGATAGAGCAGCAGCCGCAATGGGCGGCGCCCGCAACATCGGTACAGCGCGAACACCGCGCGCATGCCCCACAGCCAGCCGCCTTCGCCGATCCGCGCCCAGTGCATCAGCGGCTTCCCCGCAGCAGCCGCCACGCGAGCCGCGGCGCGCGCAGCAGCATGCCCAGGCACAGCCGCAGGTGCATGGCCGAGATCAGCACGTTGTCCTGCAGCATGCGGAAATGCGAAATGCCGTGCTCCGGGTAGTGCACCCGCACCGGCAGGTTGACGATGGGCACCTCGGCCCAATCCAGCCGTACCAGGATCTCGGTGTCGAAATCCATGCGCCGCCCTACCGTGGTGCGCGCCAGCAGCGCCAGCGTCGGTGCCAGCGGATAGAGCCTGAAGCCGCACATCGAATCGCGGATGCGCAGGCTCAAGGTGTTGATCCACACCCAGATATGGGTCAGGTAGCGGCAGTAGAAGCGGATGCGCGGCACGGTATGGTCGTACACCGGGTAGCCGGCGATCACGGCATCCGGTCGTGCCCGCATCGCCTCGATGAAGACCGGCAGCGCGGCCAGATCGTGCTGGCCGTCGGCGTCCAGCTGCAGCGCGTGGCTATGGCCCAGCGCGGCGGCCTGGCGAAAGCCGGAGACCACGGCGGCACCCTTGCCCAGGTTGGCCGTATGTCGCACCAGCGCGACGCCCGGCCCCGCCAGCGCATCGAGCACGGCGGCGCAGACGGCGTCGCTGCCGTCGTCGACCAGCACGCAGGGCAGGCCGGCGGCGCGCAGCTGCGCCACCAGCGCGCCGATCACCCGCGGATGGTTGTAGACCGGAATCACCGCGCACAACGTCATTGCGGCTCCTGTGCGAAGTACAGTCGGCCGCCGGCATGCGGCGTGCCGTCCTCGGCATGGTATTCGAATGTGAGTTGCCCCCGCCCGGGCAGCCAGGCCAGGCGCAGGCTGACCACCGCGCCGGGCCGGACCGCACGCTGGAACTTGATCGCCTGCATGCCGGTGCAGTCGGGCGGTAGCGCGAAATGGCGCCGGCCGTAGTGCACCGCCCAATCGATCAGTGCCACGCCGGGCAGCACCGGCAGCTCCGGGAAGTGCCCGGCGAACGGGGCGAGCGTGGCATCCACATGGCAGCGCAGTGTCACGGCCTCGCCATCGGCTGCGGCGTCGAGCACGTAGGGCAGCGCGGGCGCGCCGTCGAACAGTGCGGCCAGCGCCTGCACGGTGACCTTGCCCATCGCATCCTGCGGCAAGGCATCGACGAGGCGCCAGCGCCGCGGCACCGCCGGTGGCGCCAGCACCTGCGCCAGCCGCTCGCGCAGCCCGCGTGCCAGCATGGCCTTGCCCTGTGCCGCCAGCGCCTGCCCGCCGTGCGGCGTCAGCACCAGTGCCGCGCCCAGCCGCGCCGGCGTGCCGGGCAGCGGCAGCACCCGGGCCGCGGCCACCTCGGGCTGCAGCAGCAGCGCCGCCTCCACCTGGGTGAGCGAGATGCGGTTTTCCTCCAGCTTGACGATGCGGTCGGCCCGCCCCAGCAGCCGGAACCCGTCGCCATCCGCCTCGGCGCGATCGCCGGTGGACCGCGCCGCTGCGTCCGGCAGGAACGGCGAGCGTACCGCGAGCAGGCCGTCGTCGATTGTCACCGACACGCCGGCGAGCGGCTGCCAGGGCGCTGCCGGGTCGGCGCGCCAAGCGATGCCGCCGGTCTCGGTGCTGCCGTACACCTCATGCACCGGCGTGCCCAGCCGTCCGGCCGCCGCGCGGGCCGCATCGGTGGCCAATGGTCCGCCCGAGGAAAACACTGCTGCGATGCCAGCCGGGGGCCAGGCGGTGGATGTGGGCAGCCGGGTCAGCAGTGCCGGGCTCGCCACCAGCACGCAGCGCCCATCCGGCACGAGGGCCTGCAGCATCTCGGGGTAGGCGAGCGTGGCGGCGACGAAGGGGCGGCGTGCTGCCAGCGGCCACAACACGCGGAACAACAGACCGTAGCAATGGTGCGGCGGCACGCTGCCCACCACCGGCGCCGTCGGCGGCAGATCGAAGGTGCGGGCCAGCGTCGCCACTTCGGCGGTGAGCTGTGTCAGCCGCTTGGGCGCCGCAACGGGGGTGCCGGTGGAACCGGAAGTGAACAGCACCAGCTGCGCCTCGCCCAGCGGTGTCAGTGCCACCGGCTGTTGTGGCCAGTCGGCATCGGCGGCGATCCGGGGGGCGTCGCCCACCGCTGCGCGCATCGCCGCGCTGTCATCGCCGGGCAGCAGCACCGTCCTGCCGGCATGCCAGGCACCGAACAGCCAGACCGAGAAGCGGTAGGCATCGGTTTCGTGCAAGGCCACGCTGGGGCCGGGCAGCCGCGCGAGCGTGGCCGCGGCACAGGCCACGTCGTGACGCCAGCGTGCCGCGCCGCGCAGGCCGTCGCCACACAGCGCCACCGGCCAATCCCCGTCGGCGCAGGCGAGCCCGGCAAGCGCGAGCGGTTCATCCATGCTGTTCCGCCCGGCGTCGCACCCGGCGCCGCACCAGCCATTCACCGCCCAGCAGCAGGCCCATCAGCAGGTAGGCGACGCCACCGTTGTACAGCGCCCATGTTGTCTGGTCGGCCCACAGGCCGGTGGCGAGCGCGAGCGCGCCGTTGACGGTGAAGAAACCGCACCACAGCCAGGTGACACGGCGGGTGTAGGCCACCGCCGCGGCCGGCAGGTCCGGCTCGGTCAGCCGGGCGAAGCGTTCGATGGCGCTGGGTGGGTGGCGCAGGCTGTAGCCGAATCCCGCCAGCAGCGCGGCGTTGACCAGCACCGGATAGGCCCGCAGCGGCCAGTCGCTGCGCGCGGCCAGCGCCAGCAATCCAAGGCCGGCGGCCAGCAGCCCCAGCCAGCGCGCGACGCTGCGCAATGCCGGGCGCAGCCAGGCCAGCGGCAGCAGCGCGAGGCCGGCCAGCCACAACGGCCAGCCGGCCGCGAGGCACAGCAGCAACGCCAGCGGCGCCAGCACACCCGGCAGCAGGGCCGCGGCGCGAGTCATTGCGGCGTGCGCATGGCGCGGCAGGACCGGATCGCCATCAGCGGGTGCGCGCCGTGGCGACGAAAGCGGCGAGCGTGCTCACCGAGGCGAAGTGGCGGCGCGTTTCGTCCGACTCGGCCGCGAGCGACAGGCCGTAGCGTTTCTGCAGCGCCACGCCCAGCTCCAGCGCGTCGATCGAATCGAGGCCGAGGCCGCTGCCGAACAACGGCGCGTCCGGGTCGATGTCGCTAGGCGCCATGTCCTCCAAATTCAGGCTCTCGATAATCAAATGCTTGATCTCGTCGATCAGTGGGTCCATGGCGGGCGATCTCCTCGATGAAGAATTGCTCCAGGCGCCGGGTGTAGAGCCGGGCGCCCAGGCTGGGGGGCAGCGCTTCGGGCAGCAGCGCCGCCGGCGGCACGTCGTCCAGCACGTGCAGCACGAAATGGGGTCTGCGGCGTGGCACCCGATACCACGGCGCGCCCTTGGGCAGCGTCGGTTCGGAACAGGTGATCAGCACCGGTGTGACACTCAACCCGCCGCGCACCGCGATATTGGCGGCGCCGCGCTGGAAGGCCGGCCTGGCGCCGGGTGGGGTGCGCGTGCCTTCCGGGAACAGGATCAGATTGTTGCCGGCCGCCACCGAGTCGATGGCGGCGCGCAGCAGGCCCGGGCCGTCGGCATTGCTGATGAAGCCGCTGGCGTAGACCGGGCCGAAGGTGATCGGGTTGCGGCACAACGCCGCCTTGACGATGCAGTCCGGATACGGGGTGAGCGCCATCAGCAGCGTCACGTCGATCAGCGAGGGATGGTTGGCGACGATGAACAGGCCGCGGCGCGCGAGCTTTTCGGCGCCGTGCACTTCGACGCTCATCGCGCCGGTGGCGCACATCAGCCGCACCTGTACCCGCAGCACATGATGCACCAGTTGCCGGGCGAGCCCTTGACGCTGCTGGCGCGGCAGTACCGGCACCAGCGGCAGCGCCCCGAGTGCCACGACCAGACAGGCAAGGGCGAAGCCCGCGAAACACAGGGCAGTGGCGCAGATACGCCAGAGGCGTTCCGGCATCATGCGACGGGCTCCAGCGTCCAGCGGCGCCCTTGGCCGCACCAGTCGAACGCCTCGCCGGTCAGCAGTGCACGCAACACCCCACAGGCGGCCGGTTCGATGTCTTCGCCATCGGCAGCGCTCCAGCGCAGCTGCCAGCGATTGCCCGGCCTCAGCACCAGCGCGTAGGCATAGGGCTGCTCGGCCTCGTCGGCGAACGCACCGTACACCTCGGGCAACGGCTCATCCGCCTGCACCAGCATCACCGCAGCGGCGCCTTCGGCCATCTGCATCAGTGCCTCCACCAGCCCGCCCCAGATGGTGCTGCGCCCGGCGGCCAGCGCGCTGACCGGCACCCGGCTGCCGCGTGCAATGGTGAACAGCCCGGCGATGGCGTGATGCACTGCCATGCTGAACTGCTGTGCCGAGACGGCGGTGTCCTGGTGCAGTGTCTGCAGCAGTTGCACCTGCCGCGTGCTCTCGCCATGGCGCGAGCAATAGACGATGGGGGTGTGTTCGGGGTCGGGATTGCACTGGTAGAGGGTTTCGAGCGCCATGCGGCCAACGCGGTGGGCGCGCCGACGCAGCAGCGGCGGCATCGCCGCCAGCGCCGGGGCCGCGTCGTCCTCGGCAGGCATGTCGGCGCCCGCGGCCCAGTCCAGCCAGGCGGCGGCATCGCGTCGTGCCGGACTCCACGCGGACCAGCCGGCAAGCTCGAAACGCAGGGCGTCGTACATGGCCGGGACGTCAGGTGCGATGGTCCGGCCTGCGAGCGGCCGCGACGATGGATGACAAAGTGAACAGCATGGCCGAATCCGTGCATGGACGACTTCGCCGGATCTGGCGTCCGGCGCTCCCCCGATCCCCGCTGCAACACTGCGGTGGCAGCACGCCGGACAAGCGGCATGGGACGGAGGGCGATTTTACACAAACCCGGAAACGGGAATGAATTGTAAGCGTGGCGGCGGTGATGTTCGGCACATTGCCATGGCGCGACGGTGGGCCTGCCCGATGCAGTCGGCATCGGCGACCGACGTTCAGCCGCGGTGCTGCTGCCTTTCTGGCGGCTTTCAATGCGTGTAGCGTACTGCCCGTGACCGGGACATCGGCGCGCCGCCAGGCCGGCTACCGGCGGCGGCAGTACGGCCGGCGGGTGCTGAGTGCGGCAATCGTTGCCGGGCGGCCGGGACGCCGCCCGGCGCAGGTCAGGCCAGATCCTGCAGCATGTGGGCCAGCTCGCCCTGTGCCATCTCACCCAGCGGCAGCAGCGGGTGACGTGGTTCACCAGCCTCGAAGCCCTGCAGGCGCAACCCGGCCTTGATGGTGGTGGGCAGCCCGCCCTTGAGGATGAACTGCAGCAGCGGGAACTGCCGGTAGAACACCCGGCGTGCCGCGTCCAGATCGCCTCTGCACACCGCCTCGTAGAGCTGCAGATTCCATTGCGGAATCAGATTGGGCGCCGCGGTGCACCAACCGGTCGCGCCGGCAGCGAATGCCGCGAGCGCCAGCGGGTTGCTGCCGTTGAAGAACGGGATCGCCCCGCCGGACAGCCGCATCAGCTGGTGCATGCGTTGGATATCGCCGGTGCTCTCCTTGACCATGGTGATGTTGTCGATCCCGCGTACCAGCCGCACGATCAGTTCGGGCGCGAGGTCGATGCCGCTGGTGGCCGGGTTGTTGTACAGCATGATGGGAATGCCGACCGCCTGGGCGATGCGGGCGTAGTGCTGCGTGATCTCGGCCTCGCCGAGCTTCCAATACGACACCGGCAGCACCATCACCGCATCGGCGCCGGCGCGTTCAGCGAAACGGGCGCGGCGCACCGCATTCTGCGTGGTCAGGTCGGAGATGCCGACGATCACCGGCACGCGCCGGCCGACCGCATTGATGGCAGCCTCGGCCGCGGCATCCCATTCCGTATCGTTGAGGTAGGCGCTTTCGCCGGTGCTGCCCAGCGGTGCGATGGCGTGCACGCCGGCGGTGATCAGCCGGTCGATCAGCTGTGCCAGCGCTGCGAGGTCGACCCCGCCATGCTCGGGATGGAACGGGGTGACGGGGTAGGCGACGATGCCGTGGATCGAGGGGTGTGACATGATTGGCGTCCTTGGGTGTCAAAGGGGGGGGGCAGGCTATGGCTCAGTCGAGACAATCGCTGTGGTGGCGCAGCGCGCGGCGCGCGTAGTAGGCGAACGAGGCCTGGCTGCGCTTGGGGGTGAGGATCCAGTCGTGCGCTTCGCGGGCGAGCGCTTGCGGGATCGGACGGATCACGCCGGCCGCCATCGCCAGCAGCTGCATCTGTGCGGCGCGTTCGAACAGCAGTGCCAGCACGCAGGCCTCCTCGATGCTGCGTCCGGCGATCAACAGCCCGTGGTGGGCGAGCAGGATGGTCCGCTTGCCGCCCAGTGCCGCAGTGATGATCTCACCCTCCTCGTTGCCCACCGGAACACCCGGCCAGTCGGCCAGGAAGGCGCAGTCGTCGAACAACGGGCACAAATCCATGTGCGAGACGGCCAGCGGGGTTTCCAGCATCGACAGCGCCGAGGTATGGCGTGGATGGGTATGGATGATGCAGGCCACGTCGGGGCGGGCCCGGTAGATCCAGCTATGGAAGCGGTTGGCCGGGTTGGGCATGCCCTCGCCGCGCACCACGGTCAGGTGTTCGTCCACTTCGACCAGGCTTGACGCCGAGATCTCGTCAAAGCCCTGTCCGAATGGCTGCGTGTAGTAGGTACCCGGCGCGTCGGCGCGCGCCGTGATCTGCCCGGCCAGACCCGAGTCGTGGCCATGCTCGAACAGGATGCGGCAGGTCAGCGCCAGCTTTTCCCGGATGGTGCGATCGTGGATGGGCAGCGCGGCCTGCATCTGCTGCTGCGCCTGCTGCATCAAGGTGTGCTTGGACGATAGGAAGGTATCGGTCATTGCTGATTCCTCGTGGGGCGGGCCGCGTCGACCGGCGCGGCGGGGCGGGTTTCACCGATGAGGACGGATGCGCCGCGGCCCTGTTGATATCATCCGGGCTGGTGCTTGCGCACCGACGATGAAACAAGGTTGATTGTATGACACAAAGTGTCATTGGCAATGCCCTCCGTGCCCCCTGTGAAGCCGCCTGATGACCATCCGCTTGAAATTATTGAGAAAACAGTCGCGCCTGACGCTCGAAGCGCTGGCCGAGCAGACCGGGTTGACCAAGAGCTACCTGTCCAAGGTCGAGCGCGGGTTGAGTGCACCGTCGATTGCGGTGGCGTTGAAACTGGCGCGTGCGTTGCGTGTCGACGTGGCGCAGCTCTTCGACGAGGACGCGCAGGCGGCGCCGATCACTGTGGTGCGCGCTGCCGAGCGCACGTCGGTCCGCGTGGCCGGCCAGCCCGGCAAGGCGGTGTACGAAGGCATCGCCACCCAGGTGGCACACAAGCGATTGCTGCCGTTCATGATGTATCCGCCGACCGATCTGACCACCTCGGCGTTCAAGGAGCATCCGGGGGAGGAGTTGCTGTTCGTGCACCAGGGCCGGGTGGAGGTGGTGTTTCCGGACCGCAGCATCGAGCTCGCCGTGGGCGACGTCATCCACTTCAATGCCCAGATCCCCCACCGCATCCGGTCACTGGGCGACGAGGCGGCGCAGGTGTTGATCGTGGTGCATGACGAGGCGCCGCAGGCGGACGCGGACGGCTAGCGCCTGTTCAACGCCCGTTCCATCTGCCGGCATATCTGTATGCCGCGCCCGGCCATGCGTATTGCGCATGGCCGTCATGCCCGCCGAGCCGTCTGAATGCCCGGTCTTTGCACCGATACTGTCGATGTGGCGCCAGCGTACCTGTGCCGCCCGGGCGCCGGCCCGGCACCGGAACCACAGGCCGATCGGGCGGCCACGCGATGGAGGACGGATGATGCAGCGGTGGCGCAGGGCAGCAGCACTGCTATGGGCGGCCAGCATGGCCGCAATGGCGCAGGACGTGACGCTGAAGGCCGAGGACGGCCTGGCGCTGCAGGGCGAATGGCATCCCAGTGACGCTGGCGGCGGGCGGGCGGTGCTGTTGTTGCACATGACGGTGGCCGAAGGCCGCAAGACCTGGGCACCGCTGCTGCCCCAGCTCAGGGAGGCGGGCTTTTCCGTGCTGGCGGTGGATCTGCGCGGCTTCGGCGCCACCGGCGGCACGGCCGACTGGGACGTGGCACCGCACGATGTCGCGGCCTGGATCGCCTGGTTGAAGACGCAATCGGGCATCAAGCCTGGCAGCATCGCCCTGGTCGGTGCGAGCGCCGGGGCCAACTTGGCGTTGCAGGCCTGTGCGCAGTCGCGGCAGTGCCCCACGGTGGTGGCGCTGTCGCCGGCCAGCAACGCGCTGTTCAACGCCGGGATGATGAAGCAGTTCGCCGGCCGCTCGGTCGCGCTGTACGCCGGCCGCTACGACCGCAATCCCAACGCCGCGGTGCGCGGCTTCCTGAAGGACGATGCGGGCGAGGTGATGGTGCGGATCCTGGATTCGGCCGGACATGGCACCGACCTGCTCGGCGGGGGCACGCCCTTTGTCGGCGGCGAGATCCGCGCCTGGCTCGAACGCCAGCTGCCGCGCTGACCGCCCCTGTGCGACATGGCATGGAGCGGGGACATGCCGCTGCAGTCCTGTGCGGCTCAGCCCTGGCGGCGCGTTTCCAGGCTGCGCATCCGTTCGGCCAATGCCTTGTGCCGCAATTGCGCCACCTGCGGTTGTGCTGCGGCCTCGGCCATGGTTTCGGCCAGCTCGAAATGCTTTTGCCAGTGCACGAACTCGCGATCGGTGCGGCCCATCGCGGCATTGACGCGCGCCAGCCCGGCATGCGTCTGGATCTGCAGATACAGACTGGGCGCATCGGCCACACTGGTCAGGTAATAATGGGCTGCGTGCAGCTGGCCCATGTCCAGGCAGGTTTCGCCCAACTCGATCAGATTGACCGTCTTGCCCCAGCGGTTGCTGGTGCTGGCGTTGAGCGCCAGCGAGCGTTCGAGGTGATACAACGCCTGGGCCAGCTCGCCTTGCCGCCGGCAGATATGGCCCCGGTAGTAGTACAGCTCGTGCTCGTAGTGGCAGTAGCCCATCCGCCCCAGCAGCGCTTCGGCGTGCGTCAGCTCCGCCAGCGCGGCAGGCAGGTCGTCGCGGCGGATCGCATCGGCCGCGAGGTTGATATGAAGCCCGAACGCCACGTCCAGACGCGAGATCTGCGGCAGGTATTCGCGCGCCTTGTTCAGCATCACCGTGGTGGTGGCGCGGTCGTCGTACATGAAGAACACCTTGCCAAGGCCCACATAGGCGCGCAGCACCGCCAGCGCGTCGTGGCGCTCGAAGCCGTGCTCCAGGCTCCGGAGCCACAGGTCGGCCGCCACCTCGTAGTGCTCCTGGTCGTAGGCGATGCCGGCCTTCAGATCGAGCGTGTCGAACCACAGCGGCCACAGCGAGAACGCCTCGGCCAGCGCCAGCGCCAGCGCGGCGGCCGCCTCGGCCTCGGGCATGGCGTTGGCGGCGCTGTGCGCGGCGGCTTCGATATGACAGGCGAGCGCCTGCCCCGCCTGGTATTCGATCGACTCAGCCAGCTGACGGCCCTGTGCCGCCAGCGCCAGCGCCTTGCCGGGCTTGATGTTGGCCAGCGTCTGCGCGACCGTGAGCGTCTGCTCGATCTCGGAGCGCAGATCGTGGGCGCGCGGCTGGCCGGCTTTCATTCAGATCAAGCCTGACCGGAGATGGCGAGGTACTTGCCCATCAGGGCTTCTTTCGATTCCTGCCGGTCCGGATCGTGCGGGATGCAGTCCACCGGGCAGACCTGCTGGCATTGCGGCTCGTCGTAATGGCCGACACATTCGGTGCACAGCTCGGGATTGATCTCGTAGATCTCGGCGCCTTGCGAGATTGCATTGTTCGGGCACTCCGGCTCGCAGACGTCGCAGTTGATGCATTCGTCGGTGATCATCAGAGCCATGGATTACGTCCTCGGGAAAACGGATAAAAGTCGAATAAAAACATGGCCATAGGCCGAAGGCGCGATTCTCGCACTTTCGGCGCGCGTGAACAACGTCGATTGCTGCGGCGATCAGGAAACGGGGCGCAGCAAGGCGTAGTGCACCGTGCCGGCCTGGCCCTGGCGCAGGGTCTGCCAACCGGTCAGGTCCGGCCAGCGTGCGCATTCGGCATACACCTGCCCGCCGTCGCGCAGCCGCGCCGGCAGCAGCGGCAGCACCCGGGCCAGCAGATCGGAGCCGAACGGCGGGTCGAGAAAGACCACGTCGAACCGGTCGGCACAGCGGGCAAGCCACCCGAGCGCCTCGGCCTGGACCAGCTCGATCCGCTCGGCGCCGAGCAGATGACGGTTGGCCGCCAGGGCGGCATGCACCGGCCGGGCCTGCTCCACCATCACCACCCGCGCCGCATTGCGGCTGGCCGCCTCGAAGCCGAGCGCGCCGCTGCCGGCGAAGAGATCCAGGCAATGTCGGCCGGTCAGGTCCTGTCCCAGCCAGTTGAACAGCGTTTCGCGCACCCGGTCCGGCGTGGGGCGCAGATCCTGTGCGTCCGGAAAGCGCAGCACCCGCCGCCGATACTCGCCGCCGACGATGCGCAACTGGTTGCGCGGCGCCCGGTTCACTGCGCTTCCTTGGCTGCGGGGGCCGGACCTTCGATGGCGACGCGGAACCCCTCCGGGTCGACATGGCGCTGCCAAGCCGCCTTGATCTGTGCGGCGTCAAGTTGGGCGATCCGCGCTGCGAAGCGGTCGTAGTAGTCCAGCGGCAGCTTGTAATAGCCCAGGTTGGAGACCAGCGAAAGCAACGCTTCGTTGGTGTTGCCCCAGTAGTTCATGCTGCGCAGGTAGCGGTCGCGTGCCTCGGTGACTTCCGCCTCGGACGGCCCTTCGCGGGTGAAGCGTGTGATCTGCTCGCGCAACAGCGCCAACGCCGCGTCCGCCTGCTCGTTGCGGGTGGTGAGGGTGACGCTCAACAGGCTGACGTTGCGCTGGATGTCGAGTGCGCTGCTCACGTTGTAGGTGAGCCCGCGCTGCTCGCGCAGTTCGCGCATCAGCCGCGACTGGAAGCCGGCGCTGCCCAGCATGTAGTTGCCCAGCACCACCGCGGCCATGTCGTCGTCGTGCCGGTCCAGGGCCAGCAACTGTGCCAGCTCGATGGTGCTCTGGTTCTTCTGCCGCACGATGCGTGCCGCCTCGCCGGCCTGGGCCTTGGGCATCGTCGGTTCGGGCAACGGCGCGGCGGCCTCGCCCTTGGGCAGGAAGCGCGTGAGCGCCTCGGCCATCGCCTCGGCCTGGGCGCGGTTGAGATCGCCGACGAAGGTGAGGGTGACGTTGCCGGGCACGTAGTAGCGGCGATAGAACGCCCGCGTGTCCGAATTGCCGATGTCCTTGACGTTGTCGGGGGTCATCCGGTCGACCCGCGCCAGCGGATGGGTGCCAAACAGCTGCAGCGCCAGATTGCGGCTGACCGTCGATTGCTCGGGCTTGGCGCTGAGCTGCCCGGCCAGCCAGTCGCGCCGCACCTTGAAGGAGTCAAAGGGATAGCGCGGCTCGGAGAGCTGCCTGGCCAATGTGTCCACCAGGGTGCGCGGGCTGCCCTGGGTGCTGACCATGCGGTATTCGATGCTGGCACGGTCGCGGCGCAGCTCGACGCCGTACTGGTTGCCGCTGTCGGTCAGCAACTGGTACGGCGAGCGCCATTCGTACGGCTGCAGGTCCTTGTCCATCAAGCCGTACAGCGCCAGGCTGGCCAGCCCCGGCTGCTCCGGCGGCGAGCGGCTGGCGCCGGCATCGAGGTCGATCTTCAGGTCGATCACCGGCAATTCGTGACGCTCGACCAGATAGACCGGTACGCCGTTCGGGGTCTGCCAGTGCTGGACCGGCGGGATCAGGCCGGCCTGCGCGGCCGCGCCGGACAGCAACAGCAATGCGGCGGCCCAGGCCTTGCCGCAGCGTTCAATGGCCATGCACCACTCCGCTTGTGCCGGCCTGTACCTGGTCCAGTGGCAACGCTTCGAGCACGCCCACCACGCGGCGCTCGTTGCCCAGGTAGCGCTTGACCACCCGTTCCAGGTCCTGCAGCGTCACCTGCTGCATCCGGCCCAGGTGGTCGGCGTACTGGCGCGGCGTCATGCCGTACAGGGCCAGCAGGCCCAGCTCGCGTGCCCGGTTGGACAGGGCGTCGTACGAGAAATAGTTGCGTGCCAGCATGCGCTGCTGTGCGCGTTCCAGCATCTCGCGGTACAGCCCGGCGCCGTGCAGCAGGCTGATCTGGTTGTCCATCGCCGCCTCCAGCTCGGAGAGCGAGGCCGAATCGGCCGGGGTGGCGCTGAAGACGAAGCTGGGTTCGGTGCGGCTCGGGAAGTCGAAGCTGGCGTACAGGCTGTCGCTGGCGAGCGCAAGCCGGCGTTCCTGGTAATCGTTGGCCAGCATTTCGGCAAGCACGTCCAGCGCAGCCAGATCGCCGGGCGGCATGTCCGGCGACAGGCGCCACTGGAAGGTGATCAGGCTGGAGGCCGACGGCTTCTTGAGTGCGAGCCGCTGCTGCTTGAGGGCCGTCGCCTGCCCGGCCGCCGCGCGCTCGGGCAGCGCCCGCTTGGCGATGCCACCGAAATGGTGCTCGATCAGCGTACGTGCCTTGGCCGGATCGAAATCGCCGGCCAGCACCAGGATCGCATTGTTGGGGGCGTACCATTGACCGTACCAGTCACGCAGGTCCGCCACCTTCATGCGCTGCAGGTCCTGCATATGGCCAACCACTGGATTGCGCATTGCCGAATCGGCGTAGACCATGCCCTGCATCTGCTCGCTGAACGCACGGAACGCATTGTTCTCGGTGCTCAGCCGGCGTTCTTCCTTGACCACTTCGATCTCGGTGGCAAAAAGCGTTTCCGACAGCGTGAGGTTCTGCATCCGGTCTGCTTCCAGCTGCAGCGCGGTTTCGAGGTCGGATGACGGCAGCGTCACGAAATAGTAGGTGTAGTCGCGCGTGGTGAAGGCGTTGTTCTGCCCGCCCAGGCGTCCCACGCGCGCGTGGTATTCGCCGGCCGGCACATTGGGAGTGCCGCGGAACATCATGTGCTCCAGCGCGTGCGAGATCCCGGTGAGACCGGCCGGCTCGTCGACGGCCCCGATGCGGTACCACAGTTGCAGCTCGATCACCGGCGCGCGGTGGTCCTCGTGCAGCACCACCGTCATCCCGTTTTCAAGCTGGACCACGGTGCTTGCCAGCAGTGGATGTGGCAGCGCAGCCGCTGCCGGCTGTTCATTCTTGGATTTCAATCCAGCTATTTCGGTGGCGGCGCGTGCGGGCAGGCACAGCGCAAGCAGCAGGCCTGCACAGCCGCAGGCGAGCGATAGGCGGAACGGAAAGGACATCGGGGCAGGTGGGCGGTGGGGGCAACGAAGGTTAGAATTCTAACAACTTGCCGGGGCACTCCCGCTACTCCAAGCGCTGAAAGGAAAGATATCCAGATATGTTCAGTTTTTTTAAACAAAAACCGGCCAAGCCCGAAGCCGTCGCAGCCCCCGATGCGCAGAGGGCCGAACAGCCGGATGCGCCCGGGCAACCGGCGGCCGAGCCCGTTGTGTCGCAGGATGTCGCCACGGTGGCCCAGCCGCAGGACAAGCCCAAGCTGTCCTGGGCCGAGCGGCTCAAGGCGGGCCTGGCCAAGACGCGTGACGCGTTGGGCAAGAACCTGGCCGGGCTGTTCGGCGGCGGGCAGATCGACGAGGCGCTGTACGAGGAGCTGGAAACGGTGCTGATCACCGCCGACATGGGCATGGATGCGACCACGCATCTGCTCAAGGCGGTGCGTGACCGCGTCTCGCTCAGGGGGCTCAAGGATGCCACCCAGCTCAAGTCCGCGCTCAAGGAATCGCTGGTCGAGCTGATCGCGCCACTGGAGGCGCCGCTCGAACTGGGCGGCGCGCGGCCGTTCATCCTGATGGTGGCCGGCGTCAACGGTGCCGGCAAGACCACCAGCATCGGCAAGCTGGCCAAGTATTTCCAGAGCCAGGGCAAGTCGGTGCTGCTGGCGGCGGGCGACACCTTCCGCGCCGCAGCGCGCGAGCAACTGGTGGTCTGGGGCGAGCGCAATGGCGTGCAGGTGATCGCGCAGGAGTCGGGCGATGCCGCTGCCGTGGCGTTCGATGCGGTCAATGCCGCCAAGGCGCGCGGGGTGGACGTGATCATCGTCGACACCGCGGGTCGCCTGCCGACCCAGCTGCACCTGATGGAGGAGATCAAGAAGGTGAAGCGGGTGGTGCAGAAGGCCGACGCCGACGGCCCCCACGAAGTGCTGCTGGTGCTCGATGCCAACAACGGCCAGAACGCGCTCAATCAGGTGAAGGCGTTCGACGATGCGCTGGGGCTGACCGGGCTGGTGCTGACCAAGCTGGATGGCACTGCCAAGGGCGGCGTGATCGCGGCGATTGCCAAGCAACGCCCGGTGCCGGTGCGCTTCGTGGGCGTCGGCGAGGGCATCGACGACCTGCGCCCGTTCCGCGCGCAGGATTATGTCGAGGCGCTGTTCGAATGAGCGCGGGCGCCTTGCCCCGCGGCTTTCATCCGCATCTGCGCCGATGGCAAGATGGGCGCGCCGTGACCGGCCGCTAGCCGGACTCCGGGCAGGTCTTTCCAGGAAAGCGAGCGCATGATCCAGTTCCAGCAAGTCAGCAAGCGGTATCCCGGTGGTTTCGATGCCGTGAAGAACCTCAGCTTCGAAATCGGCGACGGCGAGCTGGTGTTTCTCGCCGGCCATTCGGGTGCGGGCAAGTCCACGTTGCTCAAGCTCATCGCCGGCATCGAAAAGCCCACCGCCGGCGCCGTGCTGGTCAAGGGCCAGAACGTGGCACGCCTGGGCCGCGCCGCGCTGCCGTATGTGCGCCGGCATATCGGCCTGATCTTCCAGGACCACAAGATCCTCTACGACCGCAGCGTGTTCGACAATGTGCGGCTGCCGCTCGATATCATCGGTTTCAGCGGCCCGGAGGTGAAGCGCCGCGTGCTCGCGGCGCTGGACAAGGTAGGGCTTGGCGGCAAGGACGCGCTCAATCCGGTGGCGCTCTCCGGCGGCGAGCAGCAACGGCTGTGCATTGCCCGTGCCGTGGTGCACCGACCGGCAATCCTGCTGGCCGACGAACCCACCGCCAACCTGGACCGCGACTACGCGCACGACATCCTGGAACTCTTCAAATCCTTCCATCAGGTGGGGGTGACGCTGGTGATCGCGGCGCACGACGAATCGCTGATGGCCGACTACGGCCGACGCATCCTGCGGCTGAAAAGCGGCCAGTTCACCGCGTGAGGACCAAATGAGACATTGGCTGCGTCTGAACCTGCTGGCCCTGGGCTACACGCTGCGCGGATTGGTGCGCCATCCGGGGAGCAGCATGCTCAACCTGCTGGTCGTCGGCGTCACGGCGGCGTTTCCGTATGGCCTGTATCTGCTGCTGGCCAGTCTGGGATCGGTGGCCGGTCACATGGCGGTCGAACCGCAGCTGTCGATCTTCCTGCGCGCCGGCGCCAGCACCGCGCAGGTCGGTGAGGTGAAGGAACTGCTCGCCGCCGATGCGCGGGTGGCCCATGTGCGCTTCGTGCCGCGTGACGAGGCGCTGCGCGAGCTGCAGGCACGCACCGGCAGCAGTGATCTGCTGGCCGGCCTGACCGAAAACCCGTTGCCCGACGCGTTCTTCGCCACCGCGCGCCTCGATGCCGACGCGGCCGGACTGGCTGCGCTGCAGACGCTGCTGGCGCGCCAGCCTGCGGTCGAGGAGGTGCAGCTCGACTCGGCCTGGGCACAGCGGCTGGAGCGCCTGCTCGGCGTCGGGCGCGTGGCGCTGCAGGTCTTGGCGCTGCTGCTGGCGGTGGCGCTGGCGCTGATTGCCGGCAACGCGATCAGGATGCAGATCCTGACCCGGCGCGACGAGATCGAGGTCGCCAAGCTGATCGGGGCGACCGATGCCTTCATCCGCCGCCCGTTCATGTACACCGCCGCGCTGCAGGGCCTGCTGGGCGGTGCGCTGGCCTGCGCCATCGTCGGCGTCGCGCTCGATGCGCTCAATCCGGCGGTGGGCGAACTGGCCGCCGCCTATGGCCAGCGCTTTGCGCTGCAGTTGCCCAGGCTGATCGATGCCGCCGTGGTATGCGGCACCACCGTGCTGCTCAGCCTGACCGGCGCATGGCTTGCGGTGTGGCGCCATCTGCGGCGCTTCCATTGAGCGCGGCGAGCAGGCCCTTCTGACGGGCCTTGCCCACGTGCCGTGGGTCTGTACGGTGTGTGACCGAAGGAATGCCGGCTCATCGCCGTTCAGTATGCTTCGCGCTGCCTGCCCGGACCGCTGCGCCGGTTTTTAACCATGCCAAGGCGCCGACCCAGCCAGTGGCGTGCGCAACGCCCAAAGGCGAGGCAGGCCGACGCGATCGTCATTGGCTGTCCCCATTGCCGGTGCGGACGGCGCCGGCCGTGTATGCGGCAGGTGGAGGGCACGTCGATGGCGTGCCGCACACTGGGTGTTGCAACGGCCCGGATCGCTCCCCGCCTGTGCCGGATATCGGGCCATTCCACCCCGGCCGGGCTGGATGTGTGCCTGATTGGATGAGCAGGGGCAGTGCGCGATTGGCGGCACCTATCGCGCCAATAATAATTTTTGCCGTGCGCCGTCATACCGGATCATGCTTGAATCGGTCTGGAGACTTGCGTGCTGCGCAAGTCACAGCTGGACGGTCGCCTGAACTTTCCCGGCGGTTAGCACTCTCATGGGTCGAGTGCTAAGATACGGGCCGGGGCAACCTCCGGCTTTGTCATAGGAGATACGCATGAGCCACAGTCTCACCCTTCCCGTGCTCTCTGGCGGCGACAGCATCGAGTCGTACATTCAGCGCGTCAATGCCATTCCGTTGCTCACGGCCGAAGAGGAGACCGACCTGGCCACCCGCCTGCGCCGCGACAACGACCTGGAAGCTGCCGGCAGGCTGGTCATGTCCCACCTGCGGGTCGTGGTGTCGATCGCGCGTGGCTACGCCGGCTATGGGCTGCCGCAGGCCGACCTGATCCAGGAAGGCAATATCGGGCTGATGAAGGCGGTCAAGCGCTTTGAACCCGCGCGCGGTGTGCGACTGTTCTCGTTCGCCGTGCATTGGATCAAGGCGGAGATCCACGAATACATCCTGCGCAACTGGCGCCTGGTGCGCGTCGCCACCACCAAGGCGCAGCGCAAGCTCTTTTTCAACCTGCGCTCGATGAAGAACGGCTTTGCCGCGCTGACCCACAAGCAGGCGCAGGAGATCGCCGACGACCTGGGGGTGAAACCCGAGGAAGTGCTGGAAATGGATATGCGCATGACCGGCCAGGACGTGGCCCTGCTGGCCGACGAAGGCGACGAGGACGGTTTCGCCCCGATCGACTGGCTGGCCGACAGCGACAGCGAGCCGGTTGCCACCATCCAGCGCCGCGCGCATGACCGGCTGCAGTCCGAAGGCATTGCCGAGGCGCTGGATACGCTGGATGCACGCAGTCGCCGCATTGTCGAGGCACGCTGGCTGGCCGACGATGGCGAAGGCAAGACGCTGCATGATCTGGCCGCCGAATTCAACGTCTCGGCCGAGCGTATCCGGCAGATCGAATCGAAGGCGCTGCAGAAGATGAAGCAGGCGTTGGTGCCGGTCTGATCGTCCACCTGCTTGCATTGCCGCTGCGGCCCGCCTCTGGCGGGCCGTTTGCTTTGCCGCAACCCGATGCCGTCAACCCCGGTTGCCCGGTATGGTCTGCTGCGGATCCGGCTGACGGTCGCCGTTCACCTGTAAGTTTTGACCGCTGGCACTGCCGATGGTAAAGGCGCCGGCACTTTGTTCCGATATGGGGTTCAACCCGTTGATTCGGAAAAGGAAGCCATGATGCCCATTTTCAATTTCCAACTGGTCGATGCCGTACAGGCTTATACCGGGCCGCCTTCCTCGCCATTCTCCCCGCGCCTGCAGGCTGACACGCCTGCGTCTTCGCCGGAGCAGCCGGGTGCTGTCGAAGCTCCCTGGGATGGGGTGGAGCGCCGCAACGGCCAGGACCGGCGGCAGCAGCGGCGACGTCAGGCCCAGCAGGCGATGCCGCTCGATACCCGTACCAGCCAGGATCGGCGACTGAACGGGCGCCGTGCCACGGATGTGCCGGTCTCGATTTCGTTGAAGGTCTAGCGCCTGCCGATCCAGGTGTCGTCGTGGTCTCACACTGGATTAACCCAAATGCAACCGTGAAACGTGTGTGAGCAGTGGCCGCTTGCCCTTCTCCACCCAGATCAGCGCAGTTGCCCGCAGACCGCCAGCAACGGCAGGAGTACCGAAGCGCCAAGCTGCCGGCTGCGCTCGCCGTTCCACCCTGTCGCGGGTGACGGATGCCCGGCCGTATCCTTGAACGGCATCTCGATGGTGAACGCCAGGCAATCGAAGGCGTCGCCGACCCAGTTGGTTGCCAGCGTCATCTGCTCCGGGCCGAATTCACGGTCTTGGTAGCCATGGTCGGTCTGGAAGTCCGGACTGGCGGCAAGCCAGGCGCCCTTGAACGCATCCTGCAGCCGGCACTGGCGGGTGGAGAACGACGGATTGCCTTCGCAGCCGGCGACGAAGTTGTGCGGGATGGTTTCGTCGCCATGCACGTCCAGAAATGCATCCACGCCGACCTCGCGCATCTTTTGCCGTACCAGCAGCACTTCAGGGCTGCGCGTGGCGCTGGGTGTGGCCCACTCGCGGTTGAGGTTGGCGCCGGCAGCGTTGGTGCGCAGGTTGCCGCGCACGCTGCCATCCGGGTTCATGTTCGGCACGATATGGAACACCGCGGTCTGCAGCAGCGCGCGTGTCGGCGCGTGCGCGGCGTCGAGCAATGCGTCGATCAGCCCTTCTGCAAACCATTCGGCCATGCTCTCGCCCGGATGCTGGCGGGCGATCACCCAGATATTGCGCTTGCCGGGGTCCGGCTCGCCGATGCGCAGCAGATCGAGATCGCGCCCCTCCAGCGTCTGCCCCAGGCGTATCGCGTGGCACCACGGCGCGGTGGACTGCGCGCGGGCGATCAGATCGAGGTGGCGCTCCCAGCCGTAGGGCTCGAAATAGGCGTAGTACACCGTGTCGTGATCAGGGACATGGTTGAAGTGCAGCTGGCCCGCCTCATGCTGCGTGGGGACGCAGAACCAGTGCCGCCTGTCGTACGAGGCACGCACCGCATAGCCGTCCCAGCCACCCGGATAGGCGGCTTCTCCGGCGTCGATGAGCGTGTAGGCACAGTGCACACCCTTGACGCCGCTCGCGCGAAAGTGGAACCACTGCTTGAAATGGGCGGCGTTGTCCGGCCGCAGCGCAATGCGCATGTCGGCCGGATCGTTGCACGACAGCACGGTGATGGCGCCTGAATCGAAGGCGCAGGAGAGCTGGATCATGGAAGGGGCAAGCGGATTGAAAAGCACAGCGTAGCAGCTGCCGCACCCGGCGGCCCGGCGCGTGTGGTCAGTCCGGCGCCGCGGTGCCGCCAGCGGGCGGCTCAAGGCGGATGACCTTGTCCGGGTTCAGCCGTCCGGCCGGATCGAGCGCTGTCTTGATCAGGCGCATCAGCTCCAGCTCGAGCGGGCTGCGATAGTGGGCCAATTCGTCGCGCTTGAGCACGCCGATGCCATGCTCGGCCGACAGGGTGCCTTCCAGCTGCGCCACCACGCCGTAGACGAGCCGGTTGATCGCCGGTTCGTGGCAATAGACGCTGTTGGTCTGGTCGTCCAGAAACACGTTGTAGTGCAGGTTGCCATCGCCCACGTGGCCGAAGGCGACGATGTCGGCGCCGGGAAAGCCGCTCTTGACCGCCTGTTCGGCCTGTTCAAGGAACGCGGGAATGGCCGAGATCGGCACGGCGATGTCGTGTTTGATCGACACACCGCGGCGGCGCTGCGCCTCCGGGATCGATTCGCGCAGCGCCCAGAACGCCTGCGCGTCGCCGGGCGAATGCGCCACCAGCGCGTCTTCGAAACCCAGGTCGACCAGCGCCTGTGCCAGCCGTTCGAGCAGCGCGGCGTCCGCACCCGCATCCGAGATCTCCACCAGCACGCACCAGGCCGGTGGCGTGGCATGCGGCTGTGGCAGCTCGGGGCAGTACCGCGCCAGCAGTTCCCAGCAGCGGCGGGAAATCAGTTCGAACGAGGTCACCCGGTCGCCGATGGCGGCCTGCAGGCCGCGCAGCAGGGCGACTGCCGCCGCCGGGCCGGCTACGTTGACCAGCGCCGTGGCGTGTGCCGCCGGCTGGGGATAGAGCCGGAACACTGCCTGGGTGATCAGGCCCAGCGTGCCCTCGGCACCGATGAACAGATGCTTCAGGTCATAGCCGGTGTTGTCCTTGCGCAGCCCGCGCAGCCCGTTCCAGACCCGGCCGTCGGCCAGCACCACCTCCAGCCCCAGTGTCAGCTCGCGCATGTTGCCGTAGTGCAACACGTTGACGCCGCCGGCATTGGTCGCCAGTGCCCCGCCGACCTGGCTGGACGCGCTGGCTGCCCATTCAGCCGGAAACAGCCGGTTGGCGGCGCGGGCGGCCTGCTGCACCTGGGCGATGGTGGCGCCGGCTTCGGCAGTGATGGTGTCGTTGGCGGCATCGACCGCCACGATGCGGTTCATCCGCTCGAACGACACCAGCAGCTGCCTGCCCGAGGCGTCAGGGGTGGCACCGCCGCACAGGCTGGTGTTGCCCCCCTGCGGCACGATGCTGACGCCATGGGCCGCGCACAGCTTGACCAGGGCGGCCACCTCATCGGTATGACGCGGCCGGGCCACGGCCAGCGCCACACCTTGCCAGCGGCGTCGCTGGTCGAGCAGATAGCCGGCGCTCGCTTGGCCGGTCAGCACGCCACCCGCGCCGAGCAAGGCGGAAAGATCGGATAGAAAGTCGTTCAAAGCAGTGTGCCCCCGTCGGGCTCATGGGGTCGGGCGGTTCCAGGCGCTGCCGGAACAGGGTCTAAGATGGGGCGCGTAGTGCCGTTATGCAAGCCAGAAGTCGCGGCGCGCCAGGTGGTGCGACAGCACGCGCTGGAAGTGGCCCGGGTCCTTGGCAAAGGTCATCTCGCCTGCGGCCGGCTGGTGGAAATCCAGCAGGCGCGAGGTCCAGAAGCGTAGTGCCGCGGCACGCAGCATCAGTGGCCAGGCCGCAATCTCGGCGGCGGTGAACGGCCGCACCGCACCGTAGCCCACGAGCAGGGCACGGGCGCGCGCCGTGTCGATGTCGCCGTCGACGGTGACGCACCAGTCATTGAGCGTGATCGCGACGTCGTAGAGCAAGGCGTCATTGCAGGCGTAGTAAAAATCGATGAAGCCGCCCACCTGCTCGCCGTCCATCAGCACGTTGTCGCGGAACAGGTCGGCGTGCACCACCCCCTGCGGCAGGGCGGTGAAGTCGGCGGCGGCCTGCGCCGCCAGTTCGCGCCGCAACAGCGCGGCGTCGGCAGGCGCCATCCGCTCATAGACCGCAGTGGCCGCCGCCTGCCACCAGGCAAGGCCACGCGGGTTGGCCATACGGCCGTGGTAGTGCGCGGCGGCGCGATGCATCTGCGCCAGCATTTCGCCCACCTGCGCGCATTGCACCGGTGTCGGCGTGTCGATCACGCGCCCGGGCATGCAGGTGACCAGCAGCGTCGGGCGGCCGTTCAGCGTGTCGATGTAGTCGTCGTCCAGATTGGCGATCGGCGAGGCGACCGCGATCCCATGCTGCGCCAGGTGCGCCATCAGGTTCACGTAGAACGGCAGCTCCTCGGCCTTCAGCGTTTCGAACAACGTCAGCACATAACGGCCGTGCGAGGTGGTGACGAAGTAGTTGGTGTTGGTGACCCCGGCGGCGATTCCCTGCAGATCGACCAGCTGGCCGATGGCGTAGCGTTTGAGGAAGGGCTGCAGATCTTCGGCGGTGACGGTGGTGAAGACGGACATGGGACGCTCGGTCGGGGCTGGGGCCGTACAAAGCCCGCAGTTTACGCAAGCCGACGCCGGATGACGACAGGTTGCGTCCCCGGCCTGCCACCGGCCCCGAGCAGCGCCGTCACCTGGATTACCAGCTGAACAACACCCAGCGCGGTACCGCCAGATCGGGGCCGCCGGTGTCGTCGCGCTCGAAGCGTCCGTTGCCTTCGCGGTCGATCAGATAGTAGGCGGGGCCGATCCTGGGCATGACCTTCATCATGTAGAGCTTGCCGTGGATGCGGTACTCGGCCACCGTGGCGTCGCCCTTCTCGACGATCCGTACTTCCGGTTCCTCGGCCGCCACGCCTTCGCTGTCTTCGGCGGGCAGCGGCGGCGGCACGTCGTCCGCCAGGGTGAAAGGGGCGATGACAGCGGCGATGAGCGCGATCTGGCAGACGGCAAGGCGCATGGCGTACGGGGTCCTCATAGGCTGAACTGCATTTCGCGCTCGGCCGGGCTCATCTCGAAGCCGCGCGTCTCGTAGAACTTGAAGATGGCCTCGACCACCGCCGCCGGTTCGTCGATCAGCTGCATCAGGTCCATGTCGCCCTCGCTGATCATCCCATCGCCGACCAATTGCTGGCCGAACCAGTCGATCAGCCCTGACCAGAAGGCGCTGCCGACCAGGATCACCGGAATGCGCCGGGTCTTGCCCGTCTGGATCAGCGTGAGCGCCTCGGACAGCTCGTCCAGCGTGCCAAAGCCGCCGGGCATCACCACATAGGCGGTGGCGTGCTTGACGAACATCACCTTGCGCGCGAAGAAGTGGCGGAAGGTCTGGCTCACGTCCTGATAGGGATTGCCGCTTTGCTCGAATGGCAACTGGATGTTGAGGCCCACCGACGGGCTCCTGCCGTGATAGGCGCCCTTGTTGGCCGCTTCCATCAGGCCAGGGCCGCCGCCCGAGATCACCGAGAAACCGGCGTCGGACAACAGGCGGGCGATCTCCTCGGTCAGCTTATAATAGCCATGGTCGCGCGCGACCCGGGCCGAGCCGAAGATCGACACCGCAGGCTGGATCGGCCGCAACCGCTCGGCCGCCTCGACGAATTCCGACATGATCTCGAACACCCGCCATGCTTCGCGGGCGCGGTAGTCGTGCTTGTCGGCATGGATCGCCGGATCGGTGAATTGCGGGAGTTTGTCCTTGAGTGCCATGGCGGGCTTCCTGTTTTCTTACAACGAGTATAGCAGGCGGTAAGAACCTGTTTACGACCTTTTCACGCTGGCGCCGCAACAGGGCCGGGCACCAGGCGCAAGGCATCGGCCGGGGCGGGGATGGCGGGCCAGGCATGCGCTGCGGTGCATCGCCTTTTTCCACCCCGGCCCACAGCTGCCGGTACAGTGTCGGCTGATCGCACCATGTACGCCGCGGTGCGCCTTGTCCCCGGCGCCACCGCGAAAAGATCGTAAACCGGGTCCCAGACCGTCTTTGCTTACAGGTTCCAACGCATGCCCACGCTGCTTCTGATCGACGGTTCGTCCTACCTCTACCGCGCCTTCCATGCCATCCGAGAGCTGTCCGCGCCGGATGGCACGCCCACCAACGCGCTGTACGGTTTCATCAATATGCTCAAGCGCTTGCGCAAGGTGACGCCGGCCGACTACGTGGCCTGCGTGTTCGATGCCAAGGGCAAGACCTTCCGCGACGACCTCTATCCCGACTACAAGGCCAATCGCCCGCCGATGCCCGACGAGCTGCGGGTGCAGGTCGAACCCATCCATGCCGCGGTGAAGGCGTTCGGCATCCCGCTGCTGTGCGTGGACGGGGTGGAGGCCGATGACGTGATCGGCACATTGGCATGCGAAGCGGCGCGCCAGGGGATGGAAACCATCATCTCCACCGGGGACAAGGACATGGCCCAGCTGGTCGACGGCCATGTGCGCATCGAGAATTCGATGACCGAGGAAGTGCTGGACGAGGCCGGTGTGTTTGCCAAGTTCGGCGTGCATCCGGCGCAGATCGTCGACTATCTCGCCCTGGTGGGCGATGCCGTGGACAACGTGCCCGGCGTGCCCAAGTGTGGGCCCAAGACCGCGGCCAAGTGGCTGGCCGAATACGGCTCGCTGGACAACTTGGTCGCCCATGCCGGCCAGATCAAGGGCGTGGTCGGCGACAACCTGCGCGATACGCTTGCATGGCTGCCGATGGCGCGGCAGCTGGTCACGATCCGCAGTGACCTGGACCTGAGCGCCGACCTGCCGCAGGGCCTTGCCGACCTGCAACCGCGCGCCGAGGACTGGACCACGCTGCTGGCGTTGTTCCGCCGCTACCACTTCCGCACCTGGACCAAGGAGGCCGAGACACAGCTGGGGGCCGCCACGTCGGATGGGAGTGAGCCCGCCGAGGCCGCCCGGACGGCCGACGCGACGGTGCAGGCGGATGCCGCGCCCGCGGTCGGTGCCGCCACCATCGGGATCGAGGCACCTGCCGAGGTCGAGCGCCACTACGAGCCCATCCTGACCCAGCCGCAGCTGGATGACTGGCTGCGCCGCATCCTGGCCGCACCCGTTGTCTCGCTCGATACCGAGACCACCAGCCTTGATCCGATGCAGGCGCGCATCGTGGGTCTCTCATTCGCGCTCGAGGCGGGCCGTGCCGCCTATCTGCCGCTGGGGCACCGCGGCACCAATGCGCCCGACCAGCTCGATTTCGATGCCACGCTGGCGCAGCTCAAGCCCTGGCTGGAGTCGCGCGAGCACCGCAAGCTGGGGCAGAACCTCAAGTACGACCAGCATGTGTTCCTCAACCACGGCATCACACTGGCCGGCATCGTCGACGACACCTTGCTGATGAGCTATGTCCTTGCCAGCCACGAGCGCCACAACATGGACGATCAGGCGGCGCGTGAGCTGGGCGAGACCACGATCAAGTATGAGGACGTGTGCGGCAAGGGGGCCAAGCAGATCGGGTTTGACGAGGTGGCGATCGAAGCGGCGACCGCCTACGCCGCCGAGGATGCCGACATCGTGCTGCGCTTGGCCGGCGTGCTCGTCCCGCGGCTGGCCGCCGAGCCGCGGCTGATGTCGCTGTACCGCGATATCGAGCTGCCGGTGCGCGAAGTGCTGTTCCGGATGGAGCGTACCGGCGTGCTGATCGACGCGAAGAAGCTGGCGCAGCAAAGCCACGAGATCGGCCACAAGCTGATCACGCTGGAGCAGGAGGCCTATACGCTGGCGGGCCAGCCGTTCAACCTGGGCTCGCCCAAGCAGATCGGCGAGATCTTCTTCGAGCGGCTGCAACTGCCGGTGGTGAAGAAGACGCCCAAGGGCGCACCGTCGACCGACGAGGATGTGCTGCTGGAGCTGGCCAAGGATTTCCCGCTGCCCAAGGTGCTGCTGGAGCACCGCTCCCTCTCCAAGCTCAAGTCCACCTATACCGACAAGCTCTCGCAGATGGTCAACCCGGCCACCGGGCGGGTGCATACCAGCTTCAACCAGACCGTGGCGGTCACCGGCCGGCTCTCGTCCACCGATCCCAACCTGCAGAACATCCCGATCCGCACCGCCGAAGGGCGCCGTATCCGCGAAGCCTTCATCGCGCCGGCGGGCAGCCGCATCGTTTCGGCCGACTATTCGCAGATCGAGCTGCGCATCATGGCGCACCTGTCGGGCGACACGGCGCTGCTCAACGCGTTTGCCGAAGGCGTCGACATCCACCGTGCCACGGCGGCCGAAGTGTTCGGGGTGCCGGTGGACGAAGTGACCAGCGAGCAGCGCCGCTACGCCAAGACCATCAATTTCGGACTGATCTATGGTATGAGCGCGTTCGGCCTTGCAAGCCAGCTCGAAATCGAGCGCAGTGCAGCGCAAAGCTACATCCAGCGCTATTTCGGCCGCTTTCCGGGCGTGGCCGAATACATGGAGCGTACCCGGCAGGAGGCACGCGAGCGCGGCTATGTCGAGACCGTGTTCGGGCGGCGGCTGTGGCTGCCCGAGATCAAGTCGGCCAATGCCGGGCGCCGCGCCGGCGCCGAGCGCGCCGCGATCAACGCACCGATGCAGGGCACCGCCGCGGATCTGATCAAGCTGGCGATGATCGCCGTCGATCGCTGGCTAGCCGAGGGTGGGCTGGCCACGCGCCTGATCCTGCAGGTGCACGACGAACTGGTGCTGGAGGTACCGGATGCGGAGCTGGCGCAGGTGGAGGCCGAGCTGCCGCGGTTGATGGCGCAGGTGGCCGAGTTGTCGGTGCCGTTGGTGGCCGAGGTGGGCGTGGGCGCCAATTGGGAGCAGGCGCACTGATGACGGTGCCGGCCACACCGCTGGATGCGTTGCTGACCGAGATCCGTGCCTGCACCGTGTGTGCCCCGCACCTGCCGCTGGGGCCGCGTCCGGTGTTGCGGGCGGCCGCCAGTGCCCGGCTGCTGATCGTGGGGCAGGCGCCCGGCACGCGGGTGCACGCCACCGGCATTCCGTGGAACGACGCATCGGGCGACCGGCTGCGGCAATGGCTGGCGCTTGATCGTGGGACGTTCTATGACGAACGACGGATTGCCATCATCCCGATGGGGTTCTGTTATCCGGGCAAAGGCAGGGCGGGTGATCTGCCACCCCGCCCGGAATGCGCACCATTGTGGCGCGAGCGGCTGCACGCACAGTTGCCCGCCATCGGCTTGACGCTGCTGATCGGCCAGTACGCGCAGGCCTGGTACCTGGGTGCACGCCGGGCGGCCTCGCTGACCGAAACCGTGCGGCGCTGGCAGGATCATCTGCCGCACTTCTTCCCGTTGCCGCATCCCAGCCCGCGCAACCAGCTGTGGCTGCGCCGCAACCCATGGTTTGAGGCCGAGGTGCTGCCGCAACTGCGGCAGCGGTTGCGCGCGCTGGACCTGCCTGCCATCGCCGCTGCCGGCACGGGCGACGATGAGCCTTGCATGGGCGGCGGTTCGATCGGAACACCCGGCGCCGATTGAAGCGGTGACCACCGGATTGGGCAACGGGCGACCCTCGCGCTGGTTGGCGCAATGCGCCGTGCGGCACAATTTGCCCAGCCCAGCCCAGCCCAGCCCAGCCCAGCCCAGCCCAGCCCAGCCCAGCCCAGCCCAGCCCAGCCCAGCCCAGCCCAGCCCAGCCCAGCCCAGCCCAGCCCAGCCCAGCCCAGCCCAGCCCAGCCCAGCCCAGCCCAGCCCAGCCCAGCCGCAACGGGTCATCCCGCCGCTGGCATTCATATACGCCGCCGCAGTGTGGGGCAACGGCGACATCCACTCCACACGGGCCATGCCGCCGGTGCCGGGCGGCCAGGCGCGTCCTGGTCCGCCCATCCGGCGCCGGATTGCATTGATTAGTTTGGATATTTACTATTGTTTTATGAATCAAGACGCCCACACCCCGGATTGCTTCCGGTCCGTCGAGCACAAGATCGGGCTTGCCTGCGATCGATTGCCCGGCTGTTCACGCCAGCATGCGCTGCTGTCGCAACTGCTGCGGCATGTGCAGGGCCGGCTGCATGACCGCATGCACGAGGTATTGCGCGAGCACGGGCTCAACCCGGTGAGTTTCAGCGCGTTGACCATGCTGTACAGCGCGCCCGACAGCGTGCTCAATCCATCCGATCTTGCCCAGGCGACCAGCGAGTCGCGCGCCAACGTGACGCGGATCTGCGATGAACTGGTGGCGCGTGGGCTGCTGTTGCGCGCCCACAACGATGAGGACCGGCGCCGGATCGACCTGCGCCTGGCCTGCGACGGCGCGCATCTGGTCGAATCGCTGCTGCCTGTGCTGCAGGCCCGGGTGCACTCGGTATACGACGTACTGCAACCGCACGAGAAGGATCAGCTGGAAACGTTGCTCAAGCGCGTGCTGGGCGCGCTGGCATGATCACAGTCCGGCACGGCCCGCGAGCCGTTTGCGGGTACGTTCCAGCCGCAGGCGCACCGTGCCGGTGCGCAGCCGCTCGGCCACCTGCCGGTTGATCTGCAGTGACGGACGTTCAGGCTCGTCACCCGCTTCCAGCGCATGCATGCGCTTGTAGTGCTGCAATGCGGCGCGGTGATCGCCCTGCCGCACCGCAAGGTCGGCGCGCAGTTCGGCGCTCTGCCGCATCAACGCGGTCAGCTTGGCCTGCTCGGCAAGCTCGCTGGCGTTGGCAAGACAGGCCTCGGCGCGTGCCAGCTCGCCCAGCCGGGCGTGGGTACGCCCCAAGGCCAGCATCACGTGGCTCTTGCCCCACAGGTTCTGGTTCTGCTGGTGGATGGCGAAGGCAGCGTCGAGCTTGAGCCGCGCCTGTTCGTACTCGCCGCGGCCGAAATGGATCAGCCCCAGATACGACTCCACCTCCGCTTCCCAGACATGGTTGGTGAAGACGCCACTGTGCAGCAGCGCATCCGCCTCGCTCAGCGCGGTCAGCGCGCGTTCGTAGCGCTGCAGCCGGTAGGCGTCGCCGGCGATATTGATCAGCACTTCGCAGACCGGCTTGGGCGCATTGAGCCGGCGTGCCAGCTGCAGCGCCAATTCGTGGTAGCGCAGCGCGCTGGAGAAGTCCTCCAATGCGTAGTACATCTTGCCCACGCCCAGGTAGATGCGGGTACCGCTGTTCAGATCCTGGGTTTCGCGTACGTGCTCCAGGCTGTCCAGCCAGGTGGCGAGCGCCCGCGGGTACTCGCCGGCGGCGTAGTAGGAGTGCCCCAGCTCGATCCGCGCATCGGCGAGCGCGTAGGCGTCGCCGGCCTGGTTCCACAGCGGAATCGCGGCGCGGAATGCGCCCTGCGCCTCACCCAGCGCACCCACGTGTTGATGGGCGTGCCCCAGCGTGACCAGCGCACAGGCGGTGGTGGCCGGGTCGCCATAGCGGCGCGCGCGCGCCAGCCAGTCCGCGGCGATGACCGGGGACTCGGGCGAGCCATTGGCAGCTGCCACGGCACGCTCCAGCAGATCCGTACGGAATTGCTCCAGCGAGACGCGTTTCATGGGGCGGGCTCCACGGCCACGCGATCGCGCCCGCTGCGCTTGGCAAGGTACAGCGCGAGATCGGCGCGCGAGAGCAGGATTTCGGTGTTGTCGCCCGGGTGGAACTGCGCACAGCCCACGCTGATGGTCACGACCAGTCCGGGTGCCAGAAGCTCCCAGTCGAACGCGGCCACCCTGAGGCGCAGCGCTTCGGCGGTGTCCACCGCCTGCTGCTGGTCGGCGTGGGGCAGCACCAGTGCGAATTCCTCGCCGCCGTAGCGCAGCAGCAGGTCCTCCGGTGTCAGCGTCTGGCTGAACAGGCGCGCAGCCTCGCGCAGCACCGCATCCCCGATCGCATGTGAGAACTCGTCGTTCACCTGCTTGAAATGGTCGAAATCGATCAGCAGCATCGACAGCGGCGTATGCGTCTGCTCGGCTGCGCTCAGCAGGTCGGGCAGATAGTCGGTCAACGCGCGGCGGTTGTGCACGCCGGTCAATGCATCGCGGTAGGCAGCCTGCTCCAGTTGCAGCATCCGCTCGCGTCCGGCGTCGCTTTCCTGCCGCAGCTGCGACAGCTCGATCTCGGAGGTGAGCAGCTTCAGCCGCATTTCGATGGCCGCCAGTCGGCGATTGGAGACCCCGCCGCGGCGATCCCGGCCATTGGCGCGCTGATAGTGGGTGTGGTACTCCAGGTAGTGCGCGGTGGCATGCGTCATGTCGCCACGCACTTCGTAAAGCTGCGACAGCGCAAAATGGATATCGCTGTTCAACCGCGGGGTGGAGAGCGTATCGGCGAGCATGGCGGCGCGCAGCAGATCCCGTTCGGCGGTGGCGCTGTCGCCCTGGCGCTCGGCCAGCTGTCCCAGCGCCAGCAGTGCCTGGGCTTGACCGGCGCTGTTGCAGGTGTCCATGTGCAGCGCCAGCGCGGTGCGGAAATGCGCCTCGGCCAATCCGAGGTCGCCGCTTGCCATCGACAGCGTACCCAGGTGATGCTGGATCTGGCCCTGCCAGGCCATATGGTGCGGCAGCTGCAAGCGCTCCTCGGCCACGCGCAGCGCAGCACGCGCCATCAGCGGCCGGTTCATTCCGATCAACGTGCCGGCCAGCCCCACGTGCGCCCGGACACACAATTCGTCGTCCTGGGCCAGTTCGCAGGCCAGGTCGTAGTATTGGAATGCGTTGTCGGCATCGCGGTACTTCAGGTAGACCTCGCCGATGTGCACACAGGCTTCGGCGCTCAGATCCAGCGCCTCGGCGGGCAGATCGCTGTCCATCACGCGCGACCATTGCGCCAGCGCCGCGCCGGCGTCGTCGACCGCGATATGGCAGCGGCCCAGCACCAGGTGGACGCTGGCGCCGGTGACGGCATCGGCGTGGCAGCGCAGTGCCTTGTTCAATACCGGTATGGCCGCGCCGGGCTGACCGAGCGCCAGCAGTGCCCGACCATGGAACAACAGCGCGCGTGCCTGTTCGGATTCGGCCTTGTTCCGCCCGGCCGCACCCAAGGCCCGGCCCGCCAGCATCGCGCTGCGGGCATAGTCGCCGATCGCAAATGCGGCATCGGCGTCCTCCAGCAATGGGCCGGCTTCCTGATCCGGCGGGGGAGACGGGATCGGGGGTGGATCTACGGCGCGGGTCGCCATGCTATTCCTACGCAAAATAGTCTCTTCGTTTGCGCCGGATACTGCCAATCAAGACAGGGCTTTGCAAGCTGATGCCGCTGCACGTTGCCTTTCCAGCGGCCAGCGCACCCCCAGCGCCTTACATTGCAGTGTAGACCGGACCACTGCCGCCTTGGGGCGGCACCCACACAATATTCTGCGTCGGGTCCTTGATATCGCACGTCTTACAGTGGACGCAGTTCTGGGCGTTGATCTGCAAGCGCGGACCTTGCGCCTCGTGCACGATTTCGTATACGCCAGCCGGGCAGTAGCGCTGCTCCGGCGCCTCCCAGCGTGGCAGGTTGAGCGCGGTGGGCACGCTTGGGTCGGTCAGCGTCAGGTGACAGGGCTGGTCGGTATCGTGCGTCAGATTGGACAACGCCACCGAGCTCATCCGGTCGAAGCTGACCACATGGTCTGGCTTGGGATAGGCGATCCTGGGCATCTCGTTCGCCGGGCGCAGACAGGCATGGTCCGGCTTGCGGTGCCTGAGTGTCCACGGCAGCCGCGCACCCAGGGCGGCAAGCCACAGCTCCGCGCCGGCCGCCAGCGTGCCGGCCGCGGTGCCAAGGCGCGACAGCATGGGCTTGATGTTGCGTACCGCATCGAGCTCCCGGCCGGCCCACGACGTGCGCAGCGCGGCCGGGTAATCCGCCAGCTCGTCCTGCGCCCGCCCGGCGGCGATCGCGGCCACTGCCGCTTCGGCTGCCAGCATGCCGGACTTCATCGCGTTGTGCGTGCCCTTGATGCGCGGCACGTTGACCATGCCGGCGCCACAGCCGATGAGCGCGCCGCCGGGAAAGGCGAGCCGAGGCCAGGCCTGGATGCCGCCTTCGCTGATGGCGCGCGCGCCGTACGACAGGCGCTCGCCGCCCTGCAGCAGTGTGCGGATCGCCGGATGGGTCTTGAAGCGCTGGAATTCGTCGAACGGTGACAGGTGCGGGTTGGCGTAGTCCAGGTGCACCACGAAGCCGATCGCCACCAGCCGCTCGCCGTAGTGATAGATGAACGAGCCGCCGCCGGTGCGGTTGTCCAGTGGCCAGCCCAGCGTATGCTGCACGAGGCCTGGCACATGCCGGTCGGCCGGCACGCGCCAGACCTCCTTGATGCCGATGCCGAACTTCTGCGGCCCGCTGTCGGCGCGCAGCTGCAACCGGTCTTCCAACTGCCGTGTCAACGAGCCGCGCACGCCTTCGGCGAACAGGGTGTACGGTGCGCGGATTTCCATGCCCGGCGCGAACTGCGCGGTTTCGCGGCCTTGCGCGTCGCGCCCCATGTCGCCGGTGATCACGCCCAGCACCACGTCATCGTCACCGTACAGCACCTCGGCGGCGGAAAAGCCCGGATAGATCTCCACGCCCAGGGCCTCGGCCTGCTGCGCCAGCCATTGGCACACTTCGCCCAGGCTCGCGATATAGGTGCCGTGGTTGCGCAACATCGGCGGCAGCCCCCAGCCCGGCAACCGGTACGAGCGGTCCTCGTCCAGCACTAGGAATTCATCGTGGGTGACCGCGGTGGCAAGCGGCGCGCCCTGCTTGCGCCACTCAGGCAGCAGTTCGTCGAACGCCCGCGGATCGAGCACCGCGCCCGACAGGATGTGCGCGCCCACTTCGGCACCCTTTTCCAGCACGCATACGCTCAGCTCGCGTCCCAGCGCGTCCGCCTGCTGTTTGGCGCGGATCGCGGCGGCAAGGCCGGCAGGGCCGGCGCCCACGATCAACAGGTCGTAGTTCATCACGTCGCGTTGCATGGCAATCCTTGAAAAGCGGTCAGAGAGTCAGGGCTGCATTTTAAGCCGATGCCGGGGTCCGGGCAGTGCCAGTTGCATCAAACAATCGGCAAGCGCACGCGCCGGGACGCCGCGCTCAGGGGATATAGGGCAGCGCGATCTCGTCGCTGCGTTGCACGCCCTCGGTCATGCCGCGGCACAGTGCCAGGAATTCGCGCATGCCCGGGGTCTGGTACTTCTGTTTGTGCCAGACGAAATGGAACTGCCGGCGCAGGTCCAGCTCCGGCACCTCGATCGGCGCGAGGCTGCCGCGCCGGAACGCTTCGCGCAGCGCCAGGCGCGAGATGCAGCCGATGCCCAGGCCCGATTCCACCGCGCGCTTGATCGCCTCGGTGTGTTCCAGCTCCAGTCGCACGTTCAGCCGTGGCCGGTGCGGCCGGAACGCATGGTCGAAGGTCTCGCGGGTGCCCGAGCCGTGTTCGCGCAAGATCCACGGCTCGGCCAGCAGCGCTTCGACCGTGGCACTGCCGCGCCGCGCGAGCGGATGCTCCGGATTGGCGAACACCACCAGCTCGTCGGCCACCCAGCGCTCCACTTCCAGCGCCGGATGGTGGCTCTCGCCTTCGATCAGCCCCAGGTCCAGCGCGTAGTCGGCCACCTGCTGGATCACCGTGGCGGTGTTGTGCACGTCCAGCTTCACCCGGCTCTCCGGGTGCCGCTGCATGAACTGCGAGATCAGGATGGTGGCGAGGTAGTTGCCGATGGTGAGCGTGGCGCCGATATGCAGCGCGCCGAAGCCTTCCCGTCCTTCCAGCAGCGCCTCGATCTCGCGCGCCTGGTCGATCAGCGCCGCCGCGCGCGGCAGCAGGCGCCGCCCCAGTGTATTGAGCTGCAGGGTCTTGCCGACCCGGTCGAACAACTGGCAGTTGAACTGACGTTCGAACTCGCCCAATGCGGTGCTGGTGGCCGATTGCGACAGGTTCAGTTCGCGCGCGGCGTTGGAGACATTCTCCAGTCGGCCGACGGCGACGAAGATTTCTAGCTGCCGCAGTGTATATCGCATGGTGCGGGGGGTCTCATATCATTAACTCAGATGAAAGCGATCTAATGAATCCACTTCACAGATATTCTAGCGAGCCATATAATTCACGGCAAACAGGAAGGCCAGACCTCCCCATCGGCACCAGCGGCGCCTCTCCGGCGCGGCTGTTCCAGGCGGCAGCGGCATTCCGGCGCAATTGAAACAGGAGGTTGCAACCATGAAAGCACTGGTGGCGGTGAAGCGCGTGGTGGATCACAACGTGCATGTCCACATCAAGCCCGATGGCTCGGCCGTGGAGACGGCCGGCGTCAAGATGAGCGTGAACCCGTTCGACGAGATCGCCATCGAGGCGGCGCTGCGCCTGAAGGAGAGCGGTGCGGTCAGCGAGATCGTCGCCGTGACGCTGGGCGAGGCGGCCAGCCAGGATGTGCTGCGCCACGCACTGGCGATGGGCGTGGACCGTGCGGTGCTGGTCGAGGCGCATGGCGAGCTGCAGCCCCTGGGCGTGGCCAAGCTGTTGCAGGCGGTGGTGGCGCGCGAGGCGCCGCAACTGGTGCTGCTGGGCAAGCAGGCGATCGACGACGACGCCGGCCAGGTCGGCCAGATGCTGGCGGCACGGCTGGGTGTGGGGCAGGGGACCTTCGCCTCGGTACTGACGGTGGAAGGCGGCGAAGTGCGCGTGGTGCGCGAAGTGGACGGCGGCACCGAGACGGTGGCGCTCAAGCTGCCGGCGGTGATCACCGCCGACCTGCGCCTGGCCGAGCCGCGCTTCGTCAAGCTGCCCAACCTGATGATGGCCAAGAAAAAGCCCATCGACACGATCGCCGCCGACAGCCTGGGGGTGGACTACGCGCCGCGCCTCAAGCAGCTCAAGCTTGCCGAGCCGCCGCAGCGTGCGCCGGGCGTCAAGGTGGGCAGCGTTGCCGAACTGGTCCAGAAACTGCGTGAAGCGAAGGTGGTGTGATGAGTGTGCTGATCCTGGCCGAACACGACGGCCGCCAACTGAAACAGGCGACGCGCCAGGCCGTGGGTGCCGCCCAGGCATGGGGTGCCCCGGTGGATCTGCTGCTGCTGGGCAGCGACACCGCCACCGTTGCCGCCGATGCCGCGACCGTGGCCGGCGTGGCGCGCGTGCTGCGGGTGGATGCGCCGCATCTGGCCCATCCGCTGGCCGAGGATGTGGCCAACGTCATCGCCAACCTCGCGCGTGATTACAAGGTGGTGCTGGCCGCCCACACCGCGTTCGCCAAGAGCGCGCTGCCGCGTGCCGCCGCGCTGCTGGACGTGGCGATGGTGGCCGACGCGGTCGCGATCACCGCGCCCAACACCTATGTACGGCCGATGTACGCCGGCAACGTGCACGCCACCGTGCAGAACGACGAGCCGATCCAGCTGTTGACGGTGCGGGCCACCGCCTTTGCCGCTGCCGGCAGCGGCGGCGCCGCGACCGTGACCACGCTGGCCGCACCGGCCCCAAGCGAGCTGGCGCGCTGGGTGGACGAATCGCGCAGCGTGTCCGATCGGCCCGAGCTGGCCAGTGCCCGCGTGGTGATCTCGGGCGGGCGCAGCCTGGGCGAGCGTTTCGAGGCGGTGCTCGGCCCGCTGGCGCAGCAGCTTGGCGGGGCGCTCGGCGCCACCCGCGCCGCGGTCGACGCCGGCTTTGCGCCCAACGATATCCAGGTGGGCCAGACCGGTACCGTGGTCGCGCCGGAGCTGTATATCGCCGCCGGTGTCTCCGGCGCCGCGCAGCATCTGGCTGGCATGAAGGACAGCAAGGTGATCGTTGCCATCAACCTTGATCCCGATGCCGCGATCTTCCAGGTGGCCGACTACGGCCTGGTGGCCGACCTTTTCGAGGCGGTGCCGCAACTGACCGCCGCGCTGAAAAACTGATGCCGGGCGGTGCGCTGCGCCGCCCTTTCCCTTGTCCGCACGCCCCGGCCCGGCCGGGTTTCTTCAGGATGTTGCAATGAGTGCCTTCGCTTCCGAGCGCGTTCTCTCGGTTCACCACTGGAACGATACCCTCTTCAGCTTCAAGACCACGCGCGACCCGGCGCTGCGCTTCGAGAACGGCCAGTTCGTGATGATCGGCCTGATGGTCAACGGCAAGCCGTTGATGCGCGCCTACTCGATCGCCAGCCCCAACTACGAGGAGCACCTGGAGTTCTTCAGCATCAAGGTGCAGAACGGCCCGCTGACCTCGATCCTGCAGAAGATCCAGGTCGGCGACGAGCTGCTGGTGAGCCGCAAGCCCACCGGCACGCTGGTGCTGTCGGATCTCAAGCCCGGCCGCAATCTCTACTACTTCGCCACCGGCACTGGGCTGGCGCCGTTCATGAGCCTGATCCAGGACCCGGAAGCCTACGAGAAATTCGAGAAGATCGTGCTGTTCCACGGTGTGCGCACCGTGAGCGAATTGGCGTACGCCGATTTCATCGAGAACCAGCTGCCCAACAACGAGTTCTTCGGCGAGGAAGTGCGCAACAAGCTGATCTATTACCCCAGCGTGACGCGCGAGCCGTTCCGCAACCAGGGCCGGCTGACCGAGCTGATCGAGTCGGGCAGGCTCTTCAGCGACATCGGTCTGCCGCCGCTGAACCCGGAGACCGACCGCGCGATGCTGTGCGGCAGCCCGGCGATGCTGGATGACACCTGCGCGCTGCTTGACGCACGCGGCTTCCAGGTCTCCAAGCGCATCGGCATGCCCGGTGACTATGTGATCGAGCGCGCCTTCGTCGAGAAATAAGCCGCTGCGTGCCGTCCGGCCCCTGCCGGACGGGCAAGCGACACCAGGCCGCCCAGGGGCGGCCTTGTCATTGGGGGCCGCGCCACGTGAGGCACAGGCAGCCCAAAGCGGCAGGGTCAGGCGTCGCGCCAGGGCAGCGGCGGCGGCATCAGCCGCGCGGCGCCGCCGTCGCCGACCGGGCCGAAGCGTGGATCGCCTTGCTCCCACTGGCGCTGCGCCTTCGCGAGAGCCGCCTTGCTGAAGCCGACGAAGTTCCACCACATCAGCACCGGCTGGGCGAACGGCCTGCCACCCAGCAGCAGTGCCCTGTCGCCCGCGCGCAGCGCCAGCTGCAGTTGTGCCCGGCCGGGGGCCAGATAGGCGAATTCGTCGGCCTTGACGATGTCGCCGTCCAGCGCGGCCTGCCCCAGCAGTGGCAGCAGTCCGTACTCGAAGCCAGGGTCGAGCGCCAGCGTGACGGTGGTGTCGGTGTCGGCGGCGATATCGAGGCCCAGCAGCGGCGAGTACAGCCTGGTGGGCGCCACATGGCCACCATGGCTGCCGGCCAGCAGTGTCAGCTGCGCGCCGTGCTCGCGCCAACGTGGCAACACGGGATGGTGCGCGAAGTCCGGCGGGCAATCGTGGGCTTCGGGCGGCAAGGCGATCCACAGCTGCGCGGCATGCAAGGCGTCGCGTGTGGTCCGGCGTGTCCTCGGTATGCACGATGCCGCGGCCGGCGGTCATCAGGTTGACCTCGCCCGGGCGGACGATCTGCTCGGTGCCCAGGCTGTCGCGGTGCAGCAGCTCGCCTTCGATGAGCCAGGTGAAGGTCTGCAACCCGATATGCGGGTGCGGGCCGACATGCATGCCGTGGCCCGGCGCGAAGTCGACCGGCCCGGCGTGATCGAGGAAGCACCAGGCGCCCACCATGCGCTGCCGGCGGCTGGGCAGGGCGCGGTGGACTTGCATGCCATTGCCAAGGTCGGCGCTGCGCGCCGCGATGCGGACCATCGGGGACATGGGGTATTCCGGCAAGGGGTTCAGGGCGTGAGGGCCGGACCGGCAGCCGCCGGTCCGGCCCCGCGCAGGATGGGGCAGGTGCGTCGGGCATGGCCGGCTTCAATGGCCGATCTGCCCGAAGCGGCCGTTGTTGAAGTCGTCGATTGCCTGCACGATCTCCTCGCGCGAATTCATCACGAACGGGCCGTAGCCGAACACCGGCTCGTTCAGCGGTTCGCCGTTGAGCAGCAGCACGGTGCTGTCCTCGACCACTTCGAACTCCAGGTGGCTGCCGTCGCGCTCCAGCACCGCCAGTTCTGCGCTGCGCACCATGTGGTGCCCGCCGATGCGCAGGGTGCCACGCAGCACGAAGAGCGCGGTGGTGTGGCCGGCCGGCAACTCGAACGACACGCGCTCGCCGCCCTTCAGGCGCAGATCCCACACATTCATCGGGGTGAAGGTGCGGGCCGGCCCGGCCACATCGCCATACCGGCCGGCGATGATGCGCGCGCTGCCGCTTTCGCCGGGCAGCGCCACCTGCGGGATCTGGGCGGCGGTGATGCCCTGATAGCCCGGGGCGGCCATCTTGTCGCGCGCCGGCAGGTTGACCCAGAGCTGGATCATCTCGAAGGCGCCACCGTGTCCGGCGAACTCGGGGCTGTGGTACTCCTCGTGGATCAGGCCGGACGCGGCGGTCATCCACTGCACATCGCCCGGGCCGATGGTGCCGCCGCCACCGGACGAATCCCGATGCGCCACCCCGCCTTCGTAGACGATGGTCACGGTCTCGAAGCCGCGGTGCGGGTGCTGGCCGACGCCCAGCTTGCGCTCGGTGGGCGGAAAATCGGCCGGACCGGCGTAGTCCATCAGCAGGAAGGGCGACATTTCGTCGGCGGTATCGGTGTACGAGAAGATGCTCTTGACCGGGAAGCCATCGCCTACCCAGTGACTGCCGTTGCTGCGCTTGAGAAAGGCCAGTTTTTTCATGACTGCACTCCGTGTGTCTCCATGGCGGTACTTTAGGGCCGGCACGATTTGCGCAGTAGATGGTTAAATGGAAAAACTTTGTTCAATTGGTTGAATAATGGATCTCAACGAAGCCGCGGTATTCGTCAAGGTGGTCGAGGCCGGCAGCTTCAGCGCCGCCGCCCGCCAGCTGGGGCTGCCGACCTCCACGGTCAGCACGCGCGTCGCACGCCTGGAGAACCGGCTGGGGGTGACGCTGCTGCAACGCACCACACGGCGCCTGCATCTGACCGAACCCGGCGCGTTGTACTACCGCCATGCGGCAGCCGGGCTGGGCTGCATGCTGGATGCGGAGGCTGCGGTGACAGCCTCCAGCACCGAACCCAGGGGGCGCCTGCGTGTGACCGGGCCGGCGGATCTGGGCGATCAGCTGATGGCCGACATCGTCAGCCGGCTGCGCCGGCAGCATCCCAAGGTGAGCGTGGACCTGGTGCTGACCGGCCACTACGTCGACCTGGTGGCCGAGGGCGTCGATGTTGCGATCCGCACCGGGCCGCTCAAGGATTCCACGCTGATCGCCAAACACGTCGGCATCGCATGCTGGGCCCCGTTCGCCAGCCCGGATTACCTTGCCGCTGCGCCGCCGGTGACCGCACCGCAGGCGCTGCGCCATCACCATTGCCTGCAGTTCACGCCGCTGGGCAAGGAAGCCTGGACGTTGGCGGACCCGCAAGGCAGCGTGGTCGTCCCGCTGCCCGGGGAGGTCCTGGTCGACGATGCGCGGGTGGTACACGCGCTGGCGCTGGCCGGTGAGGGGGTCGCGCTGCTGCCGGTGCATCTGTGCCGGCAGGATTGTGCGCAAGGCAGGCTGGTGCGCATCCTGCCCGAGTGGCATGCCAGGGCCGATCCCATCCATATCGTCTACCCCCGCCAGCGCTTCATGCCGCCGAAGCTGCGCGCCTTCGTCGACCTGGCGGCCGAGGCACTGCGCCAGTGGCTGGCAGCACCGTAAGCAGTCTGCCGTCCGCCACGGCAGCGGGTGCTGTGGGGCGACGAGGACGCGCGCCATGCGCGGCCTGATCGCCCGCTCAGAACAGGTAGGCTTCCCCATCCGCCGGGACCCGCGCCCGCTGCGGGTCCATGCCTTTCTCGGCGATGAAGTCGCGCAGCTCCTGGCGGGTCTGCATGCCGTGGTTGACCGCTTCCATATGGCTGCCGATCACCACGGCCTGCGGCGCGGCGCGATAGGCGCGGTACAGGTCTTCCTTGCCCATGATGATGGCGCCATCCAGCCCCAGGATGCGCGCATAGCCGGTGTTCAGGATGATCACGTCCGGCCGGTACTGCTTGATCGCATCTTCCACGTGGCGATGCCAGATGGTGTCGCCGGCCACGTAGACCGTCTTGTGGCCGGGGCGCTCGAAGACGATGCCGGACACTTGGCCCAGCACGCCGCCGTACAGCGCCATGGTGTTGTCGTCGCCGTGCTGGCCGCCGGTCTTGCGCAGCCGGGTGCCCTTGAACACCGTATCGCCAGCAAGGACCCGCACATCGGTGAAACCGTCCTTGCGGATGGCGCGCGCGTCGTCCTCGTTCTGCGTGAAGATCGGCAGGTGCTTGGGCAGGCTTTCCTTGGCCGCGTCGTCCCAGTGGTCCAGATGCGTATGCGTGACGATGACCGCGTCGGCCTTGATCACCTCCGCCAACGGCAGCGGCAGCTCCACCAGCGGGTTGCGCAACTGGCTGTTGTAGGTGCCCTGGAATCCGGCATAGGCGCCTTTCCTGGCCAGCATCGGGTCGACCAGGAAGGTGGTGCCGGCATATTCCACCTTGAGGGTGGCGTTGCGGATCTGCTGGACCTTCACGGTCCTGGCGGCAGGCGGTTGTGTGGTGGCCTGGGTGTCCGCGTGGGCCTGCGCAAGCAGGGTCAGGGCGCAGCCGGCGGCAAGCACACCGCGCAGGGACAAGGAAAGCGTCATGGGAAGGACTCCGGTCGTTGATGAGGCGGTGCGGGAATGCAGTGCGCGCAGTGCAATGCTGAAGTGGCGCGTCGCCGGCAACAATTGGCCGTGACGACGTTCATCGATAGAATCGGGCCATTCCGGCCACCAGGTGCCTTGCATGTCCACTGTCCGCGTCGCCGTGCTGGTCTTCGAGGGCGTCAGCCTGTTCCATCTTTCCGTGCCGGGCATCGTGTTCGGCATGGACCCGCCGCCGCGGGGGTTGCCGCACTATGAGGTGCGGCACTGCGCGCTGGCGCCGGGCCGGGTGCGCTGCCACCTGGGCGTCGAGCTCGACATCGCCGACGGGCTCGATACGCTGCAAGGGGCCGAGATCATCATCGTCCCGGCATGGAACGAGCCGGAAAAGCGCGCGCCTGCCGCATTGATCGAGGCGCTGCGCCAGGCGCACGCGCGCGGCGCGTTGGTCGTCGGTCTGTGCCTGGGCTCGTTCGTGCTGGGGGACGCCGGCCTGCTCGACGGCCGGCAGGCGACCACCCACTGGGCCGCGCGCGAGCTGTTCGCACGCCGCTTCCCGCAGGCGCGGTTCCGGCCGGACGTGCTGTATGTCGCCGACGGCAGTGTCGTCACCTCGGCCGGCACCGTGGCGGCCATCGACTGCTGCCTGAACCTGGTGCGCGACCGCCATGGTGCCGACGTCGCCAACCGCGTGGCGCGGCTCCTGGTGACGCCGCCGCATCGCCAGGGCGGCCAGGCACAGTACGTCGAACAGCCCGTGCCGGCGCTGCCCAGCGAGAACCGCCTGCCGGGCGTGCTGGCGTGGGCGCGCGAGAACCTGTCGCAGAGCCTGTCGCTGGATGCGCTGGCCGACGTGGCGCGGATGAGCCGGCGCACCTTCACCCGGCGTTTTCGCGAGGCCACCGGCACCACGGTTGCCCGATGGCTGGCGGCCGAACGCGTCGCGCGGGCGCAGCAGCTGCTCGAAACCACCGCGCTGTCGGTCGAGCGGGTCGCGGCCGAGGTGGGCTTCGGCACGGCGCTGTCGCTGCGGCAGCAGTTCGCGGCGCAGCTGGGCACTTCCCCGTCGGCGTACCGGCGCACCTTCTACGAGGGATTGCGCGACCGCTAGCGCCGAGGCAGGGTTCGGGGCACACGGTGGCTGGTGGCCAAGCGGAACAACGCCGCTGACGCCGTTATCGCTACCACTTGCTGCAACCCATGTGCCCGCGAACACGCGCGGATCGACCGGAGCAGATTGCCGTTGTAGCCGGCGGTGCTGCCCTCGCCCGGGCTGAAGCTGCGAGTGATCCTGGGAAGCCGTATCACGCGTATGGGGCCTTGCACATCGCCGGACCGTTCCACCGGGTCCCGCAATTCGTGCAGGATCTCGCGCACCTGTGCCGTCGTCCGGTCATCGGCGGTGAGCTGTCACGCCAGCCTGCCCTGGGCCGGTTTGTGGCGGACTCGCCTTGCCCCCGTCTCCGACCGACGCTCGAACGAGGCGTTGTGCTCTTCCTGCGCCTGCACACGCGCCGCCCCGGGAGGGTAGATGCTTGGACCTTGCCAGGATGGGGGCACAGCCCGTGGGCGGATTCGCGTCATCCACCTTGCGTTTTGGCATCGGAAGATTGTTTTGCCTAGAGTAAAGTCCTGCCACTCAGAGAGTAGTCATGAGCGCTTCCGAAGTTCGTCGCCAACGCTTGCAAACCCTCTCCACCAACAACCCCACATCAAGCACGCCGGGCAGTTACGCACACAGCATCAGTTGGGTTAATCCGATCATGCAGCGCATGAATATCCCCCTGTCCGGCGGGCAGTACCGGAACATGACCAACAGCATGAGCGAGATATCCCGCGGCAGCATGCTGAACTCCCAAGCCTCGGCCCGCGAGGGGCGGCATTTCTTTCGGGACATGTTCAACCCAAACCTGAACATGCGAGGCCGGGTCGGCGCGGGGATCGGTTTCGTAGCCAACACCGTGTTTGGACCGGCCTTTCACTACAACACCGACTTGAACAACTACCAGATGAACCGTGGTCAATCGCGGGAGATGCGCATGGCCATGCACCACCACGTGGCGGGTGACCTGTTCACTTGAGCCCCACATCGGACCCCTACCGTCAACGGTTGCTAGGGCATAGGTAAGGTGCAACCAGGGGCCACCTGTCAGGCGGTTCCCGATCTCAAGGAAAGCGAGGATCCGGCGTAGAAACCGACGCCGGACCCCTTCTTCAGCATTCGCCATGCTGATGGCGGTTCATCCCATACGTGCCCTGAGGTAGCTCGGGTGTTTCGCGGCGTCCGGGCTTTCAAACCCAAGCCGGATGAACACCGGACAAAGCCTATTGAAAATTCATACTTGGCATCGCCGGGGGGCCCGGTCGGGCGGGTATTTGGCAGGCGGTGTTCACGGGCGCGCCACCGGCGCCTATCATGTCCTTTCCCTCGACCCCAGTCCGCGGGTGATGCCATGGTCCCACTGCACGAACTGCTGCTCTTTGCCGGTGCCGCGCTGCTGATGGTGCTCGCGCCGGGCCCCAACATGATCTACCTGGTCTCCCGCTCGGCCTGCCAGGGGCGGCGCGCCGGGGTCGTGTCGCTGGCGGGGGTGGTCACCGGGTTCCTGGTGCACATGCTGGCCGCGGCGCTCGGCCTGACGGCGCTGTTCCTGGCGGTGCCGTTTGCCTACGAGGCGCTCAAGTGGGCCGGCGCGGGCTATCTGGCGTATCTGGCGTGGCAGGCGGTGAAACCGGGCGCCGTGTCGCCGCTGGCGCTGCGCGAGCTGCCGTGGGACCCGCCGGGCAAGCTGTTCCTGATGGGGTTCCTGACCAACGTGCTCAACCCGAAGATCGCGGTCTTCTACCTGTCGATCTTCCCGCAGTTCGTCTCGCCCCGCCACGGCTCGCTCTTCGCGCAGAGCCTGCAGCTCGGGGCGACGCAGATCGTCGTCAGCTTCACGGTCAATCTGTGCATCGTGCTGTCGGCTGCGAGGTTCGCCGCATGGCTGGCACGCAGCCCCGGCTGGCTGGCGGCGCAGCGCTATGTCATGGGCTCGGTCCTGGCCGGCATGGCGGTGCAGCTGCTCAGCGAACAGCGCAAGGCCGCGTAGCGGCCATCACGGCCGGCCCAGGGCGGCGCTCAGGCGAACGACACATCCGGATCGATGCGCGGCCCGGGCTGGTCGGCAGGTGCTGTCTCGCGCGTCGGCAGCGCTGCGGCGGTTGTGGCGGTTCCGGCCGCAGCCGCTGCAACGCCCGGCCGCGTGCGTGCCTCGCCGTCGAGGCTTTCGGGCAGGAAGCCATCGGACTGCCTGCGCCACAGCCGCCAATAGGCGCCGTGCAGCGCCAGCAGCTCGGCGTGGCTGCCGTCCTCGACGATGCAGCCGTTGTCGAACACCAGGATGCGGTCCAGATGGGCAATGGTGGAGAGCCGATGCGCCACCACCAGTACGGTCTTGCCCGTCATCACCTCGTCCAGCGTCTCCTGGATCGCGCGCTCGGTGATCGAGTCCAGGCTGGCGGTGGCCTCGTCCAGGATCAGGATGGGCGCATCCTTGAGGATGACGCGGGCGATGGCGATGCGCTGGCGCTGGCCGCCGGAGAGCTTGACGCCACGCTCGCCGACCATGGCGTCGTACCCCTCGCCCAGCTGGATGATGAAATCATGCGCATGGGCCTTCCTCGCGGCGTCCTCCACCTCGGCATCGCCCGCTGCCAGCCGGCCGTAGCGGATGTTCTCGCGCAGCGAGCGGTGGAACAACGTCGGGTCCTGCGGGATCAGCCCGATCTGGGCGTGCAGCGCGTCCTGCGTCAGCCTGCGGATATCGATGCCGTCGATCAGGATCTGCCCGCCATCCAGGTCGTAGAGCCGCAGCAGCGTGCTGACGAAGGTGGACTTGCCCGAGCCCGAAAAGCCGACCAGCCCGACGCGCTGCCCGGCCGGGATGGTGAGGTCGAGCCCACGGAACACCGGCCGTGTCCGGTCGTAGCCGAACTGCACGCGCCGGAACTCGATCGCGCCCTGGTGGATCGGCATCGCTGTGGCCCCGGGCGCATCGACCAGCTCGTGACTGCGCACGATGGTGTGCACGCCGTTGGCCACATTGCCGATGAACTCGAAGAATTCCAGGAAGCGCCGCGAGAGGTTGCGCGCCTCGTTGATGATCAGGAGCGCCAGGCTCACCGCCATCACGAACTCGGCCACGCCGATCTCGCCGCGCCCCCACAGCTGCAACGCGTAGTAGAGCGTGCCGATCTTGAGCACGGCGGCGGCGGAGAACTGGAACCAGCGCACCCGCTCGGAATAGCCGTTGGCGGTACGCACCGCTTTCAGCTCGCGCTTCAACGTTTCATCGAGCAGCGTGCGCTCGTAACCGAGCCGGGCGAACAGCCGCGCGCTGGCGAGGTTGGTCACCGAATCGACGATCTGCCCGGTGGTGTCGCTGCGGGCGTTCGACGCGTGAAACGCATAGGGCTGCGCGCGCCGCGCCAGCAGATAGGAGATGCCGATGAACAGCACCGCCCAGGCCAGCACGAAGGCGGCAAGCGAGGGGTGCGCGCCGTACAGCAGCACGATGGAGACGCTGAACACGATGAAGATCGGCCAGAACTCGGTGATCAGCGCCCACAGCGTCTGCGTCACGCCCATCGAGGTCTCGCTGATGCGGTGTGCCAGCGCGCCGGCGAAATTGTTGCTCAAGTAGCGGTGCGAGTGGTACTGCAGGTAGTGGTAGACGCGGCGGGTCACGTTCTGCCGCTGGCGCGGCCCGAGCCGGATCTGGATGCCGCCCGCCAGCCGGCCGAACAGCACCTCGCCGATGGACAAGGCAAAGAAGAGCGCCAGCGGTACGGACAGCGTCTCGACCAGCGCCAGCGACTGTTGCTGCGCGGTGGTCACCGCCTTGATGATGCGCGACAGCGCGTAGGGGATGAGGATGCCGCAGCCTGCGTTCAGTGTTTCGGCGGCAAGCATGGCGGCGTACCACCAGCGGAACTGTGCGACGAAATACCAGATGAAACGGAACGGTGTCTGCGGCAGCGCCGGCGTGCCGGGCGCGCGTTGCACGGTGGGAAGCGGGGTGGCAGGGGGCATGCGGGGTCCTTGGCGCTGCGTCCGGCAGGACACACGACGCAGCGCGGATCGCCGGCCGACGCGGGTGCGCAGGCCGGCCGGTTGAAAAGGCCGGTCCAGGGCGGACCGGGCGAAGGAGGGCCGCGCGGAGGGCGGCGTCTGCCGGCGGTGTCGGGCCGGGCTGCCGGCATGCGGCGCGGCGGCCCCGGCGCCGGGCGGGTCTAGCGTGCGGCCGGCCCTGGCGCAGGATCCGGCGGCAGCACGCGCACCGGCTCGGGAAAGCGGTCCATGCGGGCGAGCGGTGGAAAGAACCGCATCCACAGCCCGGTGACGGTCAGCGTGACCACGCCGCCCAGCACCGTGGCGCGCACCGCGCCGAGCCAGGCGGCCGCGAGGCCCGATTCGAACTCGCCCAGTTCGTTCGAAGCACCGATGAACACGGCGTTCACCGCGCTGACACGGCCGCGGATCGCGTCGGGGGTTTCGAGCTGTACCAAGAGGTGCCGCACGAACACGCTGACCATGTCGCCGGCGCCGGTCAGCGCCAGCGCGAACACCGACAGCGCCAGGTTGGTCGACAGCCCGAACACGATGGTGGCCACGCCATACAGCGCGACGCCGCCGAACATCCAGTTGCCGGCGTGGCGCGTGATGGGCCGCACCGCCAGTAGCACCGAGGTGAACGCCGCGCCCACCGCCGGTGCGGTGCGCAACAGGCCCAGCCCTGTGGGGCCGACCGCGAGGACATCGCGCGCGAACACCGGCAGCAGCGCGGTCACGCCACCGAACAGCACGGCAAACAGATCGAGCGAGATCGCGCCCAGGACCACCGGGCGTGAACGCACGAAGCGAAAGCCTTCCAGCACGCCGGACAGCGACAGCGGCGAGCGCTGGCCGCTCTGCTGCGGCCGCACCGCCAGCATCAGCACCACCGACGTGATCAGCAGCACCGTGGCCGCGCCGTACACCACCTGCGGCCCGGCCAGGTACAGCAGGCCGCCCAGCACCGGGCCGGCGATCACCGCCGCGTGGAAGCTCGATGAGCTGAGCGCGGTGGCGCGGCCGAAGTCGGCCGCCGGCACCAGGTTCATCACGATGGCCTGGCCCGCCGGCATCGCCAGCGCCCGGGCGCAGCCGGCCAGCACCAGCACGGCGAAGATGGGCCAGACCACCGACAGGCCGCGGATGCTGAACACCCACAGCGCCACGGCCGTGGCCGCCTGCAGCGCGAAGCTCACCTGAAGCACGCGCCGCCGGTCGTAGCGGTCGGCAATCTGGCCGGCCGGCAGGATCAGCACCAGGAACGGCGCGAACTGCGCCAGCCCGACGAGGCCCAGGTCCAGCATGTCGCCGGTCAGGTCGTACACCTGCCAGCCGATGGCCACGTTCACCATCTGCATCGCCAATGCCACGATCAGCCGTGCGGCAAGATAGCGCGTGAAATCGCGGTGGCGCAGCACGGCCAGTGCCACCGGCAGCTTCAGTGTGCCCATGGCTGTCCCACGGCGAAGGAAGGTCGGCAAGAACGCATTGCGGCTCCAGGCGTGGTATTCGAAGGCAGGGCGGCACCCCGCCGCAGGACGGCGGGGGCGCGGGGGCGGCGTGGGGCGCGTGGCACATCGGGGCGTGGGCTACCAGGCGAACTGCCAGGGGCGCGACGCGTCGCCGATCAGCGCCACGTCCTGCCGCGGGTTGTCGTGCCCGCCGAATTCCGAGAGTACATCATCCTTGATCGCCGTGAAGGCGTAGCTGCCCCGTTCGCGCGGCCGTGCCAACGGCACGTCGACCACGCGCTTGATGCGACCCGGGCGCGGCTGCATCACCACCACCCGGTCGCCCAGGTACACCGCCTCCTCCACATCGTGCGTCACCAGGATGGCGGTGATGCCCTCGGCGGCCCAGATGCGCTCCAGCTCCTGCTGCAGGTGCGAGCGGGTCAGCGCATCGAGCGCGCCGAACGGTTCGTCCAGCAGCAGCACCTCGGGGCGGTTCACCAGCGCGCGCGCGATGGCCACGCGCTGGCTCATGCCGCCGGAAAGCTGGTAGGGATAGGCCTTCTCGAAACCCTTGAGGCCGACCAGTTCAATGTGTTCCTGGACGGTCTTCTGTTTCTGGCGCTCGCTGAACGCTTTGTTGTTCAACAGGCCCAGGCCCACGTTCTGCTCCACCGTCAGCCACGGGAACAGCCGGTGCTCCTGGAACACGATGCCGCGATCCAGGCTGGTGCCAACGATGCGCTTGCCGTCGAGCAGGATCTCGCCCCGGTATTCGTCCTCCAGCCCGATCACCAGGCGCAGCAGCGTGGACTTGCCGCAACCGGACGAGCCGACGATGGAGACGAATTCGCCCGGCCTGATGGTGAGGGAGATGTCCTCCAGCACCGACAGGGGCTGGCCCTTGACGTCGTACTGCTTGGACAGCGATTTGATTTCCAGTGTGCCGGCATGGGCCATGGCGTTGCTCCTGTTGTCTTGTACTTCAGTCGAATCTTGCGCTGCCGCGTCAGCGGCACCGGGTACAGCGCCCCGTGCCGCGGGGCAGGGGATGGGTGGAACGGGCGGGCATCAGAACCGTGCCACCGAGCGGCCGCGCCAGCGCAGCAGCCGGGCCTCGACCTTGCCGGCCGACCAGTTGAGGACAAAGCCGACCAGACCGACCACGAGGACGCCAAGCAGCACCTGGTCCATCCAGAAATGCTCGCGGCCATCGACCAGCAGGTTGCCGATGCCGGCCCCCGAGGTAAGCAGGTACTCGGCGCCCAGCGTGGCGAGCCAGGCATAGATCAGTGCGAGGTAGACGCCGGTGAAGATCGACGGCGTGGCCGAGGGCAGCACCACGCGGCTGAACACCTGCCAGCGGCTGTAGGCAAACACGCGGCCAACCTCCACATGCTCGTGCACCACGCCGCGGATGCCTTCGAAGGTGTTGAGCACCACCGGGAAGAACGCCGCCAGCGACAGGAAGGCGATCTTGGCCGGGTCCCCGAGGCCGAACCACACCGAGATCAGCGGAATCCACGCCAACAGCGACACCTGCTTGATGGTGTGGAAGCTCGGGCCGATCAGCCGCTCGAACCCGCGCGACACGCCCAGCAGCGCCCCGACCACGAAGCCGGCAAGGCTGCCCAGCACGAAGCCGGCGCTCATCCGGTACAGGCTGGCACCGAGCGAATGCCACAGCTCGCCGCTGCTGCTCATGCGCCAGCCGGTGTCGAGCACCTTGGAGATCGGCACGAACAACTCCGAATCGCTCCAGCCGAAGCGGTAGGCCGCCCACCACCAGGTGAACAGCAGCACCGGAATCACCCAGCCGCGCAGCGGCTTGGGCACTCGGGCCGGGTGCAGCCAGTAGAGAAGGGAAAGGTTGGTCAGCGCCATGGTGGAAGTCCTTGGTCGTTTGAACGTGGAACGATGCGCGCAGCGCAGCTCCCTCGCGGCGGCGAGGGCGGGGGGAGGAGGGGTCGGACAGGGGAGCGTAGATACTTGGCATACCGGCGACATGGTGCACCCGGCTCTGCCGGGGGCCTGCTGATGTTGGAAATTCCAGAGTCGTGATCATGGGGAGCGCGACGCTCAGAATGCTTCGCGGCGCCAGCGCAGCAGCCGGTGTTCGATCAACGCGAGGATCTTGTCGAGCGCGAAGCCGACGCCGCCGACCACGATCACCGCGGCCAGCACCACATCGAGCTGGTAGAGCTGGCGGCCATAGACGATGAGAAAGCCCACACCTTCGCTCGATGCCAGCAGCTCCACGCCGACCAGCGCCAGCCACGAATGGGTGAGGCCGTAGCGCACGCCGTTCCAGATCGGCGGGAAGGCGGCCGGCAACACCACGCGGCGCAGCAGCTGCCGGCGGTTGAAGCCATAGACCTTGGCCACCTCGATATAGCTGTTCGGCACGCCCTGCAGACCCTTGTAGGTGTTGAGCGTGATCGGCACGAACGCCGATTTGGCGATCAGGATGATCTTCAGCGCCTCATCGATGCCGACCAGCATCATCAGAAGCGGCAGCCAGCCCAGCGACGGCACCTGGGCGAAGGTCTTGAACGTGGGATACAGATAATCCTTGGCCAGCGGCGACAGCCCCATGGCCACGCCAAGCGCGATGCCAAGCCCCGCGCCGGTGAGAAAGCCCCACAGCACGCGCTGCAGGCTGATCAGCGTGTGCGTCTGCAATTCGCCGGTATTGAAGAGATCGGCGCAGGTGGCGGCCACGGTCAGCGGCGAGGGCAGGATCTGCGCCGGGATCAGCTCGTACTGCGCGGCAAGCTGCCAGGCCAGCAGCACGGCGAGCGGTACCGGCCAGGCCAGCAGCCAGTGGCCGGCCTTCTGCCGCAGCGCGCGCCAGTTGAACGGCGGCTTCACAGGGCGGGCTGGCGGGGCCTGGGTGGGTACGTCCTCGCCCAGGGCCAGGGTGGATGCGGCGGTGGTGGACATGGGGGTCTCCGGCTGAGGTTACAAGCGCGTGCGTTGCGGGGCCGCCGCGCCGGCAAGGCGCCTGCCGTCGGCGTCGATGGGTTGCCAGTAGCCGGCGAGTCCGGTCTGTCTGAGCGCGGCATCAAGGAAGCGGCGGTCGAACCAGGTCGGCACCGCCACGGGCTTGCGGATCAGCCTGAGCTGCAACAGCCCGTCGGCCACCTCGCGGTAGCGCGCCACCGCGAAGTCGTCGAGCAGCGGGCTGAACTGGCTTTGCAGCGATTCGCCCGAGTAATCCTCGCGGATCACCGCTTCGGGCACGCCCATCCGTGCCCACAGCGCGTAGGCTTCATTGGCGTTTTTGTCATCGGCCACCCAGCGCGCGGCTTTCACCAGGCCGCGGACCACGCGGGTGGTCGCGTCCGGGTAGCGGCGGGCGAAGTGGTCGGTGACCAGCAGCGCGTTCTGCCGGGTGTAGCGCGGCGCATGGCCGCGCGTGGTGTAGACGATGCGCACCTTGCCCTGGTCGCGCAGCTTCAGCACCCGCTGGTCCGAGAAGCCGGCGTCGAGGTCGTTACTGCTCAGCGCCGCGTCGATGCCGGCAAGATCGAGGTTCACGATCTTCAGATCGCGCTCGGCAAGGCCATGGTCGGCTAGGATCCGATTGGCCGGCAGCTGCAGGTTGGTGCCGACGAAAAGGCCCACCTTGCGCCCCTTGAGGTCGGCCACCGTCTTCACGGGCGAGCCCGTGGGCACGGCAAGGTAGAGGTTGGTGCGCACGCCGGCCATCGCGATGATGCGGGTCTTGAGCCCGACCGAGTGCCCCACGGTGGACGGGAAGTCGCCCTGCAGCGCGAAATCGAGCTGCTTGTTGGTCAGCGCCTCGTTCACCGCCGGGCCGGCGCCCTTGAAGAAATGCCACTCGACCTTGATGCCGTCCTGCCTGAATTCGTCGTCGATCCAGCCACGGGTGTAGGCGATGCCGGCGCTGCCGGCGGTAAACGCAGTGCCGACGGTGGGCGAGGCCACGCCGATGCGGATCACCGCGGGCTGCGCGGCAAGCGCGAGTCCGGCCATGGCGGCCGCGGCGGTGACGAGGGCAATGCGGATGCGTTGCAGCATGGCGGGCTCCTTCAGCGGGCGGCAGTCTGGGTGGTCAATGGCTTGCCCTGGGCGTTCAGCGGCTGCCAGTAGCCGGTGAGCTTCAGGTCCTTGAGCGCGGTGTCGACGAAGCGGCGGTCGATCCAGCGCTCGACATCGATGTTGCCGCGCGCCAGCCTGAAGGCCCTGGCGCCGGCGACGGCATCCTGGTAGCGGCCGACCAGGAAAGGGTCGAACAGCGGTGACAGGCGCTCCTTCAGCGGCTGCCTGGCGTAGTCGGTCTCGAACGCCGAGACCGGGTAGCCCATCAGCGCCCAGGTCTTGAACACCTCGGCCCGGTTTTCCTCCTGCGAGGCCCAATGCGCCGCGCGCACCACGCCGCGCACCACGCGCTGTACCGCGTCCGGATGGCGGCGGGCGAAATCGTCGGTGGCCAGCAGGGCGCTCTGGCGGGTGTAGACCGGCGACCGGCCCTGGGTGCTGTAGGCAATGCGGGCGATGCCCTTGTCGACCAGCTTGAGCGATTCCACGCCGACGAAGGCCGCGTCGATGTCGCGGGTGGTGAGCGCGGCTTGCGCTGCGGCATTGTCGAAGTTGATCAGCCGCACATCGCGCTCCTTGAGGCCATGCGCGGCCAGGATGCGGTTGATCGGCAGGTGCGCATTGGTGCCACGGAACAGCGATACCCGCCTGCCCTTGAGGTCGGCCACGCCGCGGATGCTGGAGTCGGGCGGCACCAGCAGATAGACGTTGGAGCGGATCGAGATCGGCAGCACCAGCCGGGTGTTGAGTCCGGCGGCCTTGGCCATCAGCGAGGGCAGGTCACCCTGGAACACGATGTCCAGTTGCCTGTTGGTCAGCGCCTCGTTCACCGCCGGGCCGGCGCCCTTGAAGAAGAACCACTCGATGCGGGTACCGGTGCCCTTGAACTCGGCATCGATCAGCCCCTGATGGCGGGCGAGGCCGATCGAGCCGGTGGTATAGCGCGGCGGGTTGCCCACCGACGGCGAGGCGACGCCGATGCGCACCACGGGCGGCAAGCCGTTGGCGTGCGCGATCAGCGTGGTGGCGGCGAACAGCGCCGCAGCGGTCAAACGTTGGAATAGATAGCTCATGTTTTTTCCTCCAGGCGCGAAGCCGACGGCACAGATGCGAGTCGAGCAGGGCGAGGCGACCTCACGGCGGTGACGACTGGCGTTCTTGGCGGCGTAGGCTGCTTAGAACCCAGGGGCGCAGGGCGGGCGGGGGGAGTAGGGGTGAAACGGAGTGAGTGCCACCGGACGGCACTACGCTGCAGTTTCGCGCCCGGCTGGGCCGGGGGCTTGATGTGGGTGGAGGACGGCCGAAGTGCGTACATGGCGGCACTCACCGGTCGCCACGCCAGCGCAGCGCGCGGGCTTCGAGGCGGGTGGCAAGCTGGTTGAGCAGGGCGCCGACTGTGCCGATCAGCACCATGCCGAAGACGACGAGCTCGACATTGAAGGCCGCGCGGCCGCGGATCACTGTGTCGCCCAGGCCCACCTCGCCGTAGGCCGGCAACAGGAACTCGGCGCCGATGGTGGCGAGCCAGGCATAGACCAGGCCCAGGTTGAGGCCGGCGATGATCTGCGGCGAGGCGGCCGGCAGGATCAGCCGGGTGAAGCGCTGTGCGCCGGTGAACGCATAGACCTGCGCCACTTCCAGCTGGGCGCGGGTGATGCTGCGTACCCCGTCAAAGGTGGCGAGCGTCACCGGGTAGAACACCGAGACAGCGACGAACACAATGCGCGAGGTGTCGTTGTAGCCCAGCCAGATCGACAGCAGCGGAATCCACGCGAACAGCGAGATCTGCCGCACCGCGTGGAAGGTCGGCCCGAGCAGGCGCTCGGCCCAGCGCGATACGCCGAGCAGGCTGCCCAGCAGGATGCCGGCGGCTGCGCCTGTCACAAAGCCCGCGCCGTCGCGCCACAGGCTGGCGGCCAGCGCCTTGAGGAAGGTGCCGCCGGCCACGTAGTCCCACGCCACCGCGAGCACTTTTTCCGGCGGCACGATCAGCCGGGTATCGACCCAGCCGGCCTGGGTGACCAGTGCCCAGACGGTGAGAAAGACGGCGGGCAGCACCAGGCCGCGCCAGTCGCGGGAAGCGGGATTCAGACGCATGGCGGCCTCCTCAGAACGCGCTGCGGCGCCAGCCGAGCACGCGGGATTCGATGAAACGCAACGACAGTTCCAGCGCGAGGCCGACTGCGCCGATGGCAATCATGGCGACGACGACGAGGTCCAGCTGCAGCAACTGCCGGCCCCACACCATCAGGTAGCCGATGCCTTCGCTGGAGGCGAGCAGCTCGACGAACACCAGCGTCAGCCACGCCTGCATCACCCCCTGGCGCAATCCGGTGAACAGGCCGGGCGCGGCGGCGGGCAGCACCACCCGGGCCAGCGTCTGCGGCAGCGAGAAGCCGTACACCCGGCCGACCTCGACCCAGGCACGTGGAATGTTGGTGATGCCCTGGTAGGTGTTGACCGTCACCGGTACCACCACCGCGATGGCGATGGCCGCCACCTTCAGCGCCTCGTCGATGCCAAGGAAGATGATCAAGAGCGGGATCCAGCCCACCACCGGGAACTGCGCCACCACCGAGAAGCTGGGGTAGACATAGGCGCGCGCGCTGCGCGACAGGCCCAGCGCCGCGCCCAGCACGAGGCCCGCGCTGCCGCCGATAGCGAAGCTCCACGCCACGCGCGCAAGGCTGATGGTCAGGTGCTCGACGAGCTCGCCGCTGTCCCACAGTTCGACCAGCGACTGCCACACCAGCGCGGGCGGCGGCAGGATCTGCTCGGCCAGCCATTGCCGGTCCACTGCGTATTGCCACAGCGCGAACAGCGTCAGCGGCAGCACGGCGCCGAGCGCCGCGAAACCGGCGTGACGCGCCAGCCGGGCGAGCCAGGGCGCGCCGGCGGGGGAGGCGGGCAGCGGCAGGCTGCCCAGGGTGGTGCTCAGACTACTCATCGTGGACTCCTTGCAAATCGGGCAGCGAGACCGCCGGCGCCGGGGCGCGGCGGGCCTGCCGCCACATGCGACAGCCGAACAGCAGAAACACCGGTGAGAGCAGCACGAACGCCGATTGCAGCCCGAACACCTGGCCGGACCACCCGCCCAGCACACAGCCGGCAAGTCCGCCGGCCGGGCCGGCGAAGGCGTTGATGCCGGCGACGCGGCCGCGTCCCAGCCGGGCGCTGGCGCGGGCGAAGCGCGAGATGTTCACCGTCTGCAGCATGCCCAGGCCCAGCCCCAGCACGGCGGCCCCCAGCCACAGCCATACGGCGGTGTGGCCCAGGCCCAGCATCGCCAGCGCCGCGGCGATCAGCGCAAAGCTCGCCTGGTAGAAGCGGTACTCGCCGGTGCGCTGCAGCAGCGCGCCGAGCGTGAACAGCGCGAACACGAACAGCGAGCCTTGCAGCGTGACCAGGCTGGCGGCCGCGCCGGCCGAGAATCCGAACTGGCGCAGCGCGATCACCACGATGAAGAACCCGTAGTACTGGTTGGCGGCCTGGCTTGCGAATTCGATCAGGCTGATGCCGGCCAGCTCGCGGTCCCGCCGCAGCAGCGTGAACTGGTCCAGCACCGCCGCGACGCTGAGCACCGCCCCGGCCGCCGGGGTGTAGTGCCGCATCACCTGCGGCGCCAGCGCCGCAGTGGCGAAGAACAGCAGCCCCACCAGCGTGTAGGTGCCGACATAGTCCACCGCGCCGATCAAGCTTGCGGCCAGCGCCGGCCCCAGCAGGAAGAAGCCGATCATGTGGGTGCCGCGGAACCAGCCGGCCTTGGCCACGCCCACCTTGTCCAATTGCTGCATGAACACCGCGTTGAGCGAGACGAAGCGGCACGGCATGCAAAAGCTCACCAGCACCGCGGTCAGCGCCAGCAGCAACGGCACCGGCAGCCACGGCGTCACCAGGTACAGCAGCCCTGCCGACACCGAGCCGAAGGCGAACAGCCTGAGCGGCCCCAACTGGTCGACCAGCACGCCGATGGGCATGCCCATCACCAGGATGCCGATGCTCTGCGCCCCGGCGATCAGCGACAGCTCGAAGTCGCTGGCCGCCAGATGCAGCGCGTACAGCGAGGTGGCCACCTTGGCCACGCCCACCGACAGGCCGGCCAGCGACGAGAGCAGCACAAAGGCAAGCAGGAAGCGATGGCGTTCGAGAAAGGCGTGCACCGGAGCGGGTTCCTTATTTCCTGACGTTGCCGTTGGCGTCGTGCTCATCCCAATAGCGTTCAAGCTTGAGCTCCTTGAGCGCCTGGTTCAGGTACCTGGGCTCCAGCCAGCCTTCCAGGCTCACATCGCGGCGGATCAGCCTGAAGCGGCGTGCCTCGTCGATGGCTTTCTTCAGCGAGGCCACGTGGTACTCGTCCAGCAGCGGCGAATTGCGCTCCTTGAGCGTGTAGCCGTCCCAGGTCTTGAGGAAGTCGCCGTAGGGCGTGCTGCCACTGGCGGCCCAGTACTTGAACACCTGGTTGCGATGCTTTTCCTCGGAGGCGTAGTGCGCCGCGCGCACCAGCGCGGTGACCACCTTCTGCGTGGTGGCCGGGTAGCGCTTCTCGAAGTCCTCGGTCACCCAGAAGGTGCCTACGCTGGTGATCTTCGGATCGCGCTTGATCTCGAACAGCACCCGGGCGATGCCGCGAGCCTGCAGGTCGAACGGCGTGGTGATGTAGCCGTCGATGTCGCGCGTGGCGAGCGCCGCCTTGGCGGTCTCCGAATTCATGCTGACGATGCGGAAATCCTTCTCGGTGAAGCCGTACTTCTCCAGCACCCGGTTGAGCGTGAGCTGGCCGGCGGTGCCCTTGAACACGCCGATGCGCTTGCCCTTGAGGTCGGCCAGACTCTTGGCCTGCGAATCGGCCGGCACCACGAAGTAGGTGTTGCCGAAGCGGCCGAGGCTCGCGACGACCTTGTGCTTCAGGCCCGTGGAGCGGCCCACGATCAACGGCAGGTCGCCGTGGTAGGCGAAATCGACCAGGCCGCTGGCGAGCGCCTCGTTGGTGGCCGGGCCGGCGCCCGGGAAGAAATTCCAGACCACCTTGATGTTGTCGGCCTTGAGCGCCTGTTCGATGCTGCCCAGCTGATGCGCGACGGCGAGCACGGTGCCGCTGCCGATCGGGCGCCCGCCGGTGCCGGCACCGGAGAAGGCGATGCGGACCGTCGTCGGCTTGTCCTCGGCCGCGGCCGGTACCGTTAGCGCGGCAAGGGTGGCGCCCAGAAGGCACAGTCTGGTCAGGGCTTGCTTGAAATTCATGGCGTGTGTTGCGTCCTGTGGATGGGTGGGGAACCTGGGCTGCCCGCGGGCAGGCCGGGGCGGATCATTGCGGGGCGGGCCTGCCGGGCAACGGGTTGCCGTTGGCGTCGTATTCGTCCCAGTAGTGTTCGAGCTTCAGTGTCTTGAGCGCCGTTTTGAGGTACCTGGGCTCGATCCAGCCCGCCAGGCTCACGTCGCGGCGGATCAGCTTGAAGCGGCGGGCTTCGTTGATCGATTTCTGGATGCTGGCGCGGTAGTAGTCGTCCAGCAGCGGGTTGACCCGCTCGCGTAGCGCATCGCCGGCCCAGCTCTTGAGGTAGTCGTCGTAGGCGGTGCCCGACTGGCTCCACAGCCGGAACACCTCCTTGCGGTTGCGCTCGTCCGAGTTCCAGTGCGCCACCCGCACCAGCGTGGTGACCACGCGCTGGGTGATCTGCGGGTATTGCCGCTCGAACGCCTCGGACACCCAGAACGTGCTGGGCGCGCTGACCTTGGGGTCGTCCTTGATCTCGAACAGCACGCGGGCGACGCCACGCGCCTGCAGGTCGAACGGCGTGGTGATCACGCCATCGATATCCTTGGTGGCGAGCGCGGCGCGGGCGGTGTCGCTGTTCATGCTGATCACCTTGAAGTCCTGCTCGGTGAAGCCGTGCTTCTCCAGCACCCGGTTGAGGGTGAGCTGGCCGGCGGTGCCCTTGAACACCGCGATGCGCTTGCCCTTGAGATCGGCCAGCGTTCGGGCCGGCGAGTCGGCCGGCACCACGAAGTACACGTTGCCGAAGCGGCCGTAGCTCAAAATGATCTTGTGCTTCAGGCCGGTGGAGCGGCCCACGATCAGCGGCAGGTCGCCGTGGCCGGAGAAGTCGACCAGGCCACTGGCGAACGACTCGTTCACCCCCGGGCCGGCGCCGGGAAAGAACGTCCATTGCACCTTGATGCCGTCGGCCTTGAATTCCTGCTCCAGCGCGCCCTTCAGGTGCGCCGTGGCGTAGAAGCTGCCCCCGGTGATCGGGCGCCCGCCGGTGCCGGCGTTGGGCACGGCGAACCGGATCACCGCCGGCTTGTCCTCGGCGTACGACGGCGCGTGGGCGGCGAACAGCAGGGCGGCGGCGCCCAGCAAGGCGGCAAGGGGTCGGATCGGGCGCATGGCGGTCTCGCGGTAGCGGTCGAGGTTCAGAAACCGAACTGGAACTGGGCCAGGTACTGGTTCTCGCTGTCCTTGCCGGCCTCGTCGTAGGCGGTATGGCTGACGTTGAACTGGAACTTGGTGGTCTCGGCGAAGAACACGTTGAAGCCGGCGGTGGAGACGGTGCTGCGGTCATCCGCCTGGTCCAGGTTCGGGTCCCACTGGTCCCAGCGGGCGAACAGCTGGTACGACCTGGGCCACCAGTCGTCGTACTTGGCCTGGCCGCGGAAGCTCTTCACCCACTGCTCGCCGAAGGTGTAGAACAGCGTCAGGTACTGGCCACGGCTCTTTACGGCAGGGCCGGTCAGCTGCTCGTCCGTCCCCTGCGCCAGCTCATAGGTGAAGCCGTACGGGTCGTGGTTGTAGTAGATGTCGAAGCCGAAGCGGTCGCTCTTGCCCTGCCGTGCCACGCTGGTGGTCGTGCCCTGGGTCTGGGTGAGGTTCCTGCTGCCCTTGTAGTAGGAGGCGCCGAACTTCAGCTCGCGCAGCCAGCTGTTGTAATCCACCGGCAGCGTGACGGCGGCGCGGGCGAGCCAATCCTTGTCGCTGTTGTCGTCCGACTTGTTGGGGCCGTTGCCGTTGACCACACCGACCGCGTACTCCAGCAGCGGCGCGCGGTAGTTGAAGCCGTAGTCCACATAGGGGTCGTAGTCGCCGCGTACGATCAGCCCGATCTGGCGGGTGCCGACACCCAGGTTGTTCAGGAACTGCGCCGAATTGATCACCGGACGCAATTCCTCGCCCACCTGTGCCTCCAGGCCGAACGGGATCTGCTGCTGCCCCAGCGTCAGGGTGAGCTTGGGCTCTTCAAGGCCGGTCACTGTCGGGAACGGGCTGTAGCGCAGGTAGGCGTCGGTGACGTTGAACTGGCTGTTGTTGTTGGCCGGCGTGTTCTTGGCGTAGGCGAACGCCAGCCGGTAGTCGAGGTTGCGGCCCTCGGCATAGTCGCGATACAGGCTGCCGCTGAAATTGAGCGTGGCCTGCGAGACATCGAAGCTGGAGTGGCGATCGTCCGCCACTGCGCTGCTGCCGCTCCTGGTGCCCGTGTCCTGGTAGGTGGCGCGTGCCTGCACCGTGCCGCCGATGGTCAGTGCGCGGGTCGACAGCGCGGTCTTGGTCTCGCGGTTGCGCTGCTGCTCGTACTTGTAGTTCTCCAGATCCGAGCGCAGTCCGTCGATGTCTTCCTTGGTGGCAGGCTCGGCGCCGGTCTGCGCGGCGAGGATATCCCCGCCCTGGGGCGGAACGACCGCGGTCTCGGCGCGGCGCGTGGCATCGAGCTGTTGCTGCAACGCCGTCACCGCGCGCTGCAGCGCCTCGATCTGCTGCTGCAGTTCGTCGGTGGTCGGGGCGGCCTGCGCAAGGCCCACCCAGGCTGCCAGCCCGGCGCCCAGCCAGTGCTTGCTGAAAGTCATCGTGATCTCCCTGTTCTTTTGGCGGGCCGCGCTAGCGGTCTGCGGCCCGATCGGCATAAGACGGTTGCCCGGGCCGATATAAGCAGTTTGTGTGCCATGTCGGATTTGTTAGAAATTATGGGAATAAGGCGCCGGCAGCTGTTGGGCAGGCAGCAAGCCGGGCAACGTCCTGCTGCATAAACACCAGCGATGGCGCGGCGGCGGTTGGGCTGCTGGGTTTGCAGCACGCCGCCCCATGCGCTGCTGCAATCACCGCAGCCGGCACGGGCGGTGTGTCACCGCGACATGCATCGGCGCTGGTGGCACGCCGATGGCATGCTTTCTGCTCATGCCCGCCGCATCGACGCTGCCGGAGTGGCATGCATGGCTGGGGCACAGGAGGAGACCGGCGGACCGCTGCGCAAGCTGGCAGTGGGGCCGCAGATCGGCGAGGACGCGCTGGCGCGGATCGGCGCCATTGCGCCGGCGCTGCCGGTGGTACGCGTGACGGACGACTGGTCAGTGCTGGCCGATGTCGATGCGCTGTGGCCCGGGATCGACACCCCATCCGGCGACACGCTGCTGCGGCTGGCGCCGCGGTTGCGCTGGCTGCAGGCGTTCGGTGCCGGGGTCGAGCGCTGGCTGACCCCGGCCTTCGTGCAGCGCGATATCGTGCTGACCAACGCCAGCGGCATCCACGGTGTGCAGATCGCCGAGCACACGCTGTCGCTGCTGCTGGCGTTCGCACGTGGCCTGCCCGCGCTGGTGCGGGGCCAGCACGCGCCGCTGCACCACCCGCGGCTGGGCCAGTTCGAGCTGGCCGGCCAGACACTGGCCATCATCGGCTTCGGCCGCATCGGCGAGGCACTGGCGGCACGCGCCGCCGCGCTCGGGCTCACCGTCATCGGCGTGCGCCGCCGGCATCAGGGCGCGCTGCCTGCCGGCGTCACCCGGCTGGCGGGGCTGGCGGCGTTGCCGCAGGTGCTGGCCGTTGCCGATCACGTGGTGTCGGTGCTGCCGCTGACCCCGCAGACGCGCGGCTTCTTCGATGCCGGGCGTTTCGCCCGCTTCAAGCCGGGCAGCCATTTCTACAACGTCGGGCGCGGTGCCTCGGTCGATCACGCCGCGCTCGCCCGGGCACTGGCGGACGGCCGCATCGCCGGCGCCGGGCTGGATGTGACCGATCCCGAACCATTGCCGCCCGACCATCCGCTGCGCCGCCTGCCCAACGTGCTCCTCACCGCGCATACCGCCGGCGCCAGCCCGCATTACCAGAGCCGCGCGCTCGCGATTGCGCTGGACAACCTGTCCCGCTTCCAGGCCGGACAGCCACTCGTCAACGTCGTCGACAAGCGTGCCGGCTATTGAACCCCCGACCATCGCGTTGCCTTTCCAGGAGATTTGCATGAGCCATCCCCTCACCACTCCGCTGTCGCTGGCGCTGCAGCAGGCCGGCCGCCAGGGCCACCTGCCGCAGACGCTGGCCGATGTGACCATCACCCCGCTGTATGCCGCGCTTGGCGCCGAAGTGACCGGGCTGGATGCCAACCGGCCGCTGTCACCCGCGCTGGTGCGCGCGCTGAAGAAGGCGTTGGACGAGCACCACATCCTGATCTTCAAGCGCCAGCAGCTCTCCGATGCGGCCTTGCTTGCCTTCGCCACCTATTTCGGCGCGGTGTTCCGCCCGCCCGAGGACGTGCCGGTGCTGGCCTCCGCCGCGCGCGACGGCATTCCGCCGGACGTGGTGCCGGTGGCCAATGTGGCAGGCGGCTACACCGGCAACGGCGAGCTGCACCCGCATATCGACCACCAGTGGACGCCGCTGCCCTCGGCCGGCTCGCTGCTTTACGCGCTGGAAGTGCCGGCCGAGGGGGGCGACACCAGCTGGTACAACCTGAACGCCGCCTACGAGGCACTCGATGCTGACACCAAGGCCCGGATCGACGGCCTGCAACTGATCACCTACAACCCCTTCCTGCGCGGACCCGGGCAGCAGCGCCCGCTGTACCGCACCCCCGACATCGAACCGCTGGGCCCAGGGTTCGCGCATCCGCTGGTGCGCACCCACCCCAGCTCGGGCAAGCCGGTACTGTTTTTGTCCGCGCGCGCCGAGGTGGAGCTGGTCGGCGTTGCGCCCGAAGCAGGCGCCGCACTGATCGCGCAGCTGCGCGAACACGTGACGCAGCCGCGTTTCCGCTACCAGCACAAGTGGCAGGTCGGCGACATCGTCCATTGGGACAACCAAGCCACGCTGCACGCGCGCACCGCCTTTGCCCAGAACGAGCGCCGCGTGCTCAAGCGCGTGAGCCTGGCCGGCAGTCGGCCGTTCTGAGATGGCGACGTGCCCCTCCCAGCGCATCGCCGCGGTCACCCTTGCGCTCACGCTGGAAGGCGAGCTGACCGATGCCGGGCGCGAACGGCTGCTGCAGGCCGCCCGCCACTGCAAGCGCCACCGATCGCTCAGCCAGCCGCCCGACATCACCCTGCAATCGGCGTCGGCGTTGCCGCGCTGACCCCGCCCCCACACCAGGAGCCTTGCCATGACCCAGACCACCACCCTGCTTGCCCAGGCCGTCGGTGCCGCCGCGCCGACGCAGATCCACACCGATGCCACCGGCCTCGCGGCAGGCGAGGTCCGCGTCGACGCGCCCGCTGGTGCCTATACCGCCTATCATGCCGCACCGCTTGGTGCCGGTCCGCACCCGGTGGTGCTGCTGGTGCACGAAATCTTCGGCGTGCACGAACACATCCGCGACGTGGCGCGACGGCTGGCCAAGCTGGGCTACCTTGCCATCGCACCCGAGCTGTTCGAGCGCCAGGGCAAGGTGCAGCAGCTGCCCAGCATCGACGACATCCGCGCCGTGGTGGCACGCGTGCCGGACGAACAGGTGCTGGCCGACCTGGACGCCGCGCTCGCCTGGGCCACGCAGCACGGCGGCGATGTCGATCGCGTCGCCGTCACCGGCTTTTGCTGGGGCGGCCGCATCACCTGGCTCTACGCCGCGCACCAGCCCCGGCTCAAGGCCGCGGTGGCCTGGTACGGCCGCCTCGCCGGCGACACCACCCCCAACCAGCCGCGCTTCCCCATCGACATTGCCGGTCGGCTGCTTGCGCCGGTGCTGGGTCTGTACGGCGGCGCCGACGCGGGCATCCCGCTCGATACGGTGGCAGAGGTGCAGCACGCCCTTGCCAAGGCCGGCAGCGCCTCGACCATCCACGTCTACCCCGACGCCCCGCACGCCTTCCATGCCGACTACCGCCCAAGCTACCGTGCCGAGCCGGCCGCGGATGGATGGGCGCGGCTGCAGCGCTGGTTCAAGCAGCACGGGGTTTGAGCAGGGGAGGTGGCGCTGGCTTTGGCGCTGCACGCCCGCGCCCACACGGTGATCAGGGCAGGGCCAGCGCCACCAATGCTGCGGCCGACGGCCAGCGGAACACAAAGGTGGGCACCACCGAGCCATCGGGCGCATGCCACACGGAAGCCTGTTCGCTCTGTGCGCCGAGGCTCAAGTAGAAGCGCTGTGCCCGGCTGTTGGCCTGGTTGACCAGCAAATAGAGCCCCAGGCCGGGACTAGCCTGCTCGCAAAGCCAGGCTGCGCTATACAGCAGGCGCCGCCCCAGCCCATGGCCCTGGCGCGTAGCTGCTACGTGCAAGTTATCCAGATAGTGGCCCCAGGCCGGATGCTCGGCCACGTAGCAGCAGGCGAACCCGGCCACGGGGCCGTCATCTTCTGCCACCAGCACCCGCTGATTGGCCTTCGGGTTGGCAAAACGCTGCTGCCACAGCGTTTGTCGCTCCGCCGGCGCAACGTCGCGCAGATAGTCCGCAGACAACACGCTGCCGTAAGTGCTCGCCCAACTGGCTGCATGCAGCGTGGCGATCTGTTTGGCGTGGGCGGAGGTGGCGGTGGTGATGTTCATAAGCTGGTGGTGGCCTTGGTGCGTCAGCCTACAGGCTGGCATCGCTTGGCCATGCAAGGGCATTGCGCAGAGCAACAACTATATCGCTGGAATATTGAATTGGGTGTGGTTTGAAGTGGTGCAGGATTGGGGCCTGGGGTTCCGGCAACCCAGGCGCATCAAACGCATCTGTCACCTCGCCAGATGTGTAATCGACATGGGTATGGTGCGTACCATCGCGCGAAGCAGCACGGAGCTCAATCGTATCGATGGTCAACCCCTGGTTGCTTATCCGCAGCGTGTGTGTAACAAAAGTGCCGGACCCAGCGCCGGAGGCGTCAAGGTAGTCCAGCTTGATGATGATCCGCTGATCTTTCGCTGCCAGCCCGGTGATGTCGACCACGCAGCAGGGATCACCTTCGGCCGTCTTGCTGGGAATGACCAACCCCGAACCTGTCGCTTCGAATTTTTGCCGGTGGCGGCCTCAACCACTGTTTTCCTAGGCCGCGGATTGGCCAGCGTGCCGCTGTTACCGATGGGCTCATTAGCGTTCAGTTCACTCGTTTGGTTTTCTAGCAATTTCGCCCTTAGGGGCGAGGAAGCGTCGGTGGAGACCGCTTTGGATTTCCGTCCACGAGTTGGCTGACGTGGTGGCAGAGAGGATGGCCAGCAGCATGGTGCTGGCGTAACAGATCGCTTTGAGGAAATACCTTGACGTCTTGAAAGTGGTTGGGGTGAGGCAATCAATGAACAAAACTGGATGGCGACCTTGGAACCTTGCCGGTCAACCGTCAGCCGCCCAATGGCTTGGGCGCATTGATCGCCAGTTGCGCGGCGAAAGCACGTTGGTAGGCGGGCCTTGCTTCACCTCGGGCGACATAGGCGGCCAGGTTGGCAAACTCGTCCAGCAGGCCGGACGATCTCAGCCTGAGCAGCACCGACACCATCAGCAGGTCTGCCGCACTGAAGGTGCCGTCGAGCCACTCGGCATCGCCCAGCCGCGCGGCAAGCTGGCACAGCCGATCGCGCACACGGTCCCGCACCAGCGGCAGGCGCTCCTGGCTCCAGGGCCTATCCCTCTCCAGCACCGTGGCGTTGGCGAGTTCAAGGATCGGCGGCTCCACGGTGTTGAGCGCGGCAAACATCCACATGACGGCCCGCGCGCGGGCATCCCCGGCCACCGGCAACAGACCCGCATGCTGCTCGGCAATGTGGAACACGATCGCACCGGTCTCGAACAGCACGAGATCGCCTTCCTCATACGTGGGAATCTGGCCAAAAGGATGAAGCGCCAGATGCGCGGGCTCCTTCATCGCATGGAAGGACACAAGGCGAACCTGGTAGGGCACGCCCGCTTCCTCCAGCGCCCAGCGGACCCGCGTATCGCGGGCCAGGCCTTTGCCGCCATCCGGCGAGCATTCGAAGGCAGTGATGGTGATGGTCATTGTGCGGGTTCCGTTGTCAGCTAGCTTTATAGGCAATGGGCAGCCGGAGTCGCGCAGCGGCGGAGGGAAACCAAAGCATGGTCTTGCGCTATCCCGTCGACTGAAAGCGAAATCGCGCAACGGCTGGCGCTGCAGCAGGCGCAGCCGCCGGCTTGGTTTGGCGCTCGCGGTGAATGGCTCGCCTAGCCCGCGTCGTGTGATTGCGATTGCGGTTGCTGGGCGCCGATACGCCCATCCAACTGCCGAATCTGCCCCAGGATGTCCACCAGCTGCCGGCCATACTCGGTCAGCGCGTATTCGGTGCGTGGCGGCAGTTCGGCGTAGGTGGTCTTGCTGATCAGGCCATACTGGCCGAGCTTGCGTAGCCGCTCGGACAGCACCTTGGTGGAGATGCCCGGGATCGCGCGTTCCAGCGCGCCGGGGCGGATGGTGCCGTCGGCCACGGCGAGCAGCACCGACACCGACCATTTGCAGCCGATCACGTCTTCCAGCTGGTTGTAGACCGACGGCGTCGGCCGCGAAATTTTTTTGCCGTTCATGTTCCGCAACTTACCCCGAAAAGTGCCCCGGGCACCGGAAAGTGCCCGCTGTCCGCGCTGCAAGCCCGCTTCTACAGTGCGTCTGTGCCACTGCCCGGCACCAACGAACAAGGAGCATTGCAATGAAGACCACGGCGATTTTCTACCATGCCGGCTGCCCCGTCTGCGTCACCGCCGAACAGGGCCTGGCCCACGCGCTCGATCCGCAGCGGTACACATTGGAGGTGGTGCACCTGGGCGAGGACAAGGCCCGCGTGGCCGAGGCCGAGCGGGCCGGGGTGCGTTCGGTACCAGCGCTGGTGCTGGATGGCGCCGCGTTCCATATCAACTTCGGTGCGGAACTGGCGGTGTTGAAGTAGGGCGCCGCGCCCGGGCCGGGCGGCTGCCGCCCCTGGCCCGGGGCCGCTGCGTGTCGCGGGCGTCAGTCGCCGGCCACGCGCACCACCAGCTTGCCGAAGTTACGGCCCTGCAGCAGGCCGATGAAGGCTTCGGGCGCGGCTTCCAGCCCGTGCACCATGTCTTCGCGCAGCGTCAGGTCCCCAGCCTGCACCCAGGTGGTCATGTCGCGCCGGAATGCCTCGAAGCGCTCGGCGTAGTGGTCAAAGACGACGAAGCCCTGCAGGCGCACGCGCTTGGGCAGCAGCGTGGCCAGCAGCCGTGGCAGGCGGTCCGGGCCGGCGGTGGTGCGCTCGTTGTAGTGGGCAATGAAGCCGCACAGCGGGATGCGCGCGCCGCTGTTCAGCAGCGGCAGCACCGCGTCGAGCACCTCGCCGCCCACGCTCTCGAAGTAGACGTCGATGCCATCCGGGCAGGCCGCTGCCAGGTCTTCGGCCCAGTGCGGATTGTGCCGGTCCAGGCAGGCATCGAAGCCCAGCGTCTCCACCGCGTAGCGGCACTTGTCCGGACCGCTGGCGATGCCGACGGCACGTGCGCCTTTGAGCCTGGCCAGCTGCCCGACCACCGCGCCGACCGCGCCGGTGGCCGCGCCCACCACCACCGTCTCGCCGGGGCGGGGCTGGCCGATATCGAGCAGGCCCACATAGGCGGTGAAGCCGGGCATGCCCAGTCCGCCCAGCGCCAGCGAGGGCTGCGCCATCTCGCCCAGTGGTGTCAGGTCGCTGCCGTCCGAGAGGGCGTAGTCCTGCCAGCCCGCATTGCCCAGCACCAGTGCGCCTTCCTGAAAGCGCGAGTGGCGCGAGGCGACGACCCGGTTGACCGTGCCGCCGACCACGGGGGCACCCAGCGGTATCGGCGGCGCATAGCCGGGACCGATCTCATCCATCAGGTTGCGCATATAGGGGTCGAGCGACAGGTAGAGCGTGCGCAGCAGCACCTGTCCTTCGGCCGGCGTCGGCACCGGCTGGGTATCGAGCCGGAAGTCGGCCGGTCTGGGCAGGCCCTGTGGATGGGCGGCCAGCAGGATGCGCCGGTTGACAGCGGGGGTGATGGACATCGGGTTCTCCTTTGGGGATGTGGGGGAGCGGTGGTGTTCAGGCCACGGCCGGGCGGGGCCCGTGGCGCCAGGCGAGCAGCGTGCCGAGCGTGAGTGTGACCACGGCAAACGCCGGGCCGCCCAGGGCGCCGATATGGTCGACCAGCAGGCCGCCGCCGATGGCGCCGCTGGCAATGGCGATCTGGAACGCCGCCACCAGCAGGCCGCCGGCGCCTTCGGCCTGATCGGGCGCCGCGCGGGTGATCCAGGTCTGGAAGCCGACCGGGAAGGCGCCGAAGGCAAAGCCCCACAGCACCACCGCCACGGCGGTGACCACGGATGAGCCGCCGGCCAGCAGCAGGCTGGCGGCCAGCACGGCGATCAGCGTGCCGCCGGCCACGATGGCCTGCCGTTCGCTGCGCTCGGCGATCCAGCCACCGGCGAAGTTGCCGAAGAAGCCCCCGATACCATAGCCCAACAGAATCGCCGAGATGGCGGTGACCGAGAGGTGGGTGACGTTCTCCATCAGCGGGCGGATATAGGTGAAGCCGGCGAAGTGGCCCGAGATCACCAGCAGCACCGCCAGCAAGGCCATGCGCACATGCGGGCGCGTCAGCAGCGCGCCCAGTGCGCGCAGATCCGGGTTGTCGCGTGGCGGCAGCGCCGGCAATGTGAAGCATTGGGCCAGCAGCGTGACCACACTGACCACACCGGCAGCCACGAAGGCGCTGCGCCAGCCCCACAGCTCACCCATCCACGCGCCCACCGGGGCGGCGCACACGGTGGCGACCGACACGCCGGTCAGGATCACCGACATGGCCCGCGCGAAGCGCTCGGCCGGCACCAGCCGCATTGCCAGTGCTGCCGCCATCGACCAGAAGCCGCCCAGTGCGATGCCCAGCATCACCCGCGCCACCAGCAGTACCGGCAGGCTGGCGGCGAACACGGCCAGGATGTTGGACAGCAGCAGCAGCACGGTAAGCGCCAGCATCACCCGCCTGCGATCGAAGCGGCGTGTCAGGAGCGGAATCGAGGGGGCGGCGATGGCGCCGACCAGCGCCGTGGCGGTGACGGCCTGGCCGGCTGCGCCGTCGGTGATATTGAGATCGGCAGCCATTGCGGTGAGCAGGCTGGCCGGCAGGAATTCGGCCGTGACCAAACCGAATACCCCCAGCGCCAGCGAAGCCACGGCGGGCCAGTGCGCCGCCGCGACAGGACCGGCGGCGTGGGGCGGGGCGGGGGGCGCAACGGCGGCGGGGCTGGAGGCAGAAGGCATGGCGCGGCAGTCCTGGAGAGTGGAGACAGCCCGCAGCTTAGGGGTATTATTTCGGCGTTTGAATGCCGGAAAAGCCAGAATGCTTGATCTTTTGTCCAAACCTCCGCTGAAGCAGGCCGGCAACACCACCGAGGCGGGCGACATGCTCACCGAAATCCTGCTGGGCCTGCGCCTGGATGGCGTCGAGTATGGCCGCTGCATGGTGCCGGTGCCGTGGGCGATCTCGTTCCCACCACAGCGCGATGCGCGTTTCCACTTCGTTGCGCGTGGTGGCTGCTGGCTGCAGGCGCCGGGCGTGGACTGGGTACGCCTGAACCCGGGTGACGCAGTGCTGCTGCCGCGTGGCAGTGCGCACGTACTGGCCAGCTCGCCGGCGCTGCCGCCGGTGCGGATCGAGACACTGACGCGGGTGGCGGTGGCGGACAACCTCTATCTGGTGCGCGGCAACGGCATCGGCACCCCGGCAGCCGAGGGCGATGCCGGCCTTGAACCGGCGCTGGATGTGATGTTCTGCGGCAGCATGCGCTTCAACCTGGACCCGTTGCACCCGCTGGTGTCGATGATGCCGGATGTGATGCGCGCCGGAAAGCTGGCGCAGCGCGATCCCACCGTGCCGGCGCTGCTGGAGGCGATGGAGCGCGAAGTGGCACTCGACCGGATCGGCGCCTGCGGGGTGCTGGCCCGATTGGCGGACGTGCTGGCGGCCAGCATCATCCGCGCCTGGGTGGAGTGCGGCTGCAGCGATGCCACCGGCTGGATCGCCGCGGTGCGTTGCCCGCGCATCGGCAAGGTGATCGCTGCCATCCACGCCGATCCCGGGCGCGACTGGACGGTGCCGATGCTGGCCGGGCTGATGGGCGCCTCGCGCTCCAGCTTCGCTGAGGCGTTCACCCGCATCATGGGCGAGAGCCCGGCCAGGTATGTGGCCAAGGTGAAGATGTTCCAGGCCCGTCAGTGGATCTCGCGCGACGGCATGCGCATCGCTGTCGCCGCCAGCCGGCTGGGCTACGACTCGGAAGCCTCGTTCAGCCGCGCCTTCAAGCGCATCATCGGCCACCCGCCCAGCCTGGCACGGGTGGCGCCGGCGCAATAGCCGCCGCTTCAACCCTGCGGCAGGCTCAAACCGCCGGCTGCGGCACCGCCGCCGGGGCGAGCGCCCGGTTGGCGCGCCGGATGAAGCGCCAATGCCCGAGCCAGAGGACGATGGCGAGCAGGCCGGCCACACTGCCGAGCAGGTTGGGCAGCAGCGACACGATCTGGGCCGCGCACCAGCCGATGCCGGACGCCATGCCGAACGAGCGGAACCCGGCCAGCGCCGGATTGTGCTGCGCCTCGTTGCGCAGCGCCTTGGCCACGTTGGCGATGATGAAGAAATCCTCGATGAAGTTGTACGGCAGCAGGAATATCAGCCAGACGCTGTCGGGCGAAGCCGGGCGGGCTGCCGGCGCAACCCGCAGCAATGTCTGCCGCAGGTCGCAGGCGTAGCGGTAGACCAGCCACAGGAAGGCCGCAATGGCAACGACGCTGCCGGCAGGGCCGAGCAGCCGGATTTCCCCGAGCAGGCCGCCCGCGCCCGGGTTCAGAAACGGGTAGGCGAGCGCGACGGCGACAGGAATGCTCAGCAGGATCTTGAACAGGGTCAGCATGGGCATGCATGGGGGATAAGGTACTGCACGAAGGCAAGCCAGCCGGGCAGGAGTTCCGCGCTGTCGGATGCTGCCGTGATAGTACGAAAGCATGGACCTGGGTGGCATCTGTATGCTGCTGCGCAGGAGGGAAAAACATGCACCATGCATATGATGAGCTGATGTGCCATGTCTTTGGGATGAACAGGAATAATGCTGGGGCTGCTTTGAAGGAAAAGGAGCCCTGTTTGCTGGCTTCTGAATCAGTTGCCGAGACTAACCCTCCGGCCAACCAGCTTGACCAAAATGGCCTTCAGGCTTTCTTCATTGCGGCAAAATCATGTCAGCGAGGCATTTTCAACATCAGGACGCAAGAGAATTTCCATGTCAACACCAACGAATCGGATGAAGCTGCGGCAATTGTTTGAACGCTTGGGCGCGAAAGACCCGGATGCCTGGGCCGCGTCGCAGGTGGATGAGGGGAGCAATCAGCTTCACCGCTTCCTCTTTTTGCGGGAGGCCTGGGCGAAGGTCATTCTGGATGACAATAACGATTGGATCACGCAGCAAATCGAGGCGGTCAAGGCCGACCCCGAGGCGCCGTTCGCCGGGACTGGTCTTGCACTTGAACGGCTGCTGGCTGTTGGTGCCCAAAACCGCGACCTGACTGACCTGGTCCGGGGAATGCAGGCGCGACTTTTGTTCGATCTGTGCTACCTCCTGGATGATCCTTCATTCGATGAAGCTGAGCTGGCAGAGGTGGGCTGGTGTCTCGTTGAAACCGATTCGCAGTTTCGTCCAACAGGGAATACCATCGGCGGGTTGTATGAATCGGTCCTCGACACGGACCCCACTGGTCGAGAGATGCGGCCGCGCCATGCGGCTTAGGCCCTTCGCCCAGGGCATGTCCTGCAAGTGAGTCACCGCGAACGTCAAGTATGGGACTACACATGCTTCATGGCACTATCAGGAGCATTCAAAGCGTGAGCGAAACTTCTGCGCGTCCGCTTGGTGATGAAACCTTGGCACGATATACAACGACGGCATAAATTCGGTCCGAATACCAATATGGATGACGTTGCAGCTGCAATGACAAGCCTTCTGCACATGGATCAAAATTCAAGGCCCTGACAAGTGTTTCCGGCTGCGCCGGTATGCGGTTCGCACCAGTGCTGCTTAGGTGATTGTTCGAATTGTTTGCTTTACGCTTATGGACTGGCGGCCGATAGCGTCCAGCCACCTAACTCAGACTTTGGAGCGTTCATGTCGCCACGTCTTTCAGCCGCCATACGGCTACTACTGAGCCCCGGTTTCATCTTGGCCGGATTTATCGTATATGGCAGAAGCTTGGAATTCCTTTTTGAATTAATTCCCATACCACAAGGTAGCTCACTGGTTTTTGGTGCGCTCATCGTGCAAGGGTTTTTAGCTGCTGCGATAACTTCTATTCTGTTCAGCCATCTTTTGGCAATCATCTATCGGAAGTCGGCCGTGGTGGTGGCATTGGCAATGGCTCTCCCTGTACTTGTTTTGCGTTTTCCGGAATTACCGGTTTTCAATAGCAATGCCGTTACGATTATCATTTCTTCGTATGAGATTTTTGCATATGCAGTGCTATTGATTGCGGGTACTTGGCTGTCTCAACGACACTTGGCACACTCCAATGCTGCGGTCAGGCGGGATGCACTGCCTGCCTCGCCATTGGATGCAAATTCCATCGTTGTTCGGCATGGCAGGGGGAAGGTTTTGAAAAAAATAATCAAGGGTTTTGTGATTCTGGCAGTAATTTATTTTGTAGGATTGATTTTTATTAATAAAAATGTAAACCAATACTACGAAGAATGTGTAAATGAGTATAACGGTCGAGTGGAAAAAACGAAGGACGTTCAACTTATTGCCGCAGAGCTTAATTCTTGCGTTGAGAAGAAAAAGACTTTCATTGACCGTCTAATGATCAATTAGCGTGAAAGCACTACGGGTGAGATCTCGATGGAGGTGGAGACAGGGTACGGAATAGGCAAGACAGGAGGGAAAGCGGTGACCTTGCTATTGTTGCGCTACGGTGCTCCTGCCACCCATTCGGAGCATGCACGTGTCACGGGAGTAGCTTCGGTTGCTTTGTATTTAGCGGTGTTGTTGGGCGTACTGGCTAGGTGTCTTGTCTCGGGCCATGATTTATCTCTACGCAGTTGGCGGTTCTACCTCGCACGTTCGGTTTTGAGTACGCTTCGCACCTCGATCTCCGGGTCCCGAGCATGAACCTCCGTCTGCATGGTCGCGCCCGAACCACCCCAGCTGTCCGCGCCGACATCCAGGCTGCGCCGGCCACCATCACCGATGCCGGGCTGGCTCGCCGTTATGGCGTCAGCAAGCCCACCATGGCCAAGTGGCGCCGGCGCACCACCGTGCATGCCCGTCATGGCGTCAGTCGTCTGCAGGAACTCGCACCACAGCCGCCTACCGACAAGGGCAAGCCGTCCAAGGCCTACGAACCCGGCTTCGTGCATGTGGATGTGAAATACCTGCCGCAAATGCCGGATGAAACGGCACGGCGCGACCTGTTCGTCGCCATCGACCGTGCCACGCGCTGGGTGTTCGTACAGATGCGGCCGCACAAGACCGCGGCGGCAGCACAAGCGTTTCTGGCCGCCTTGAACAAGGCCGCGCCATTCCGGATTCGTCCGGTGGTGAGCGACAACGGCAGCGCGTTCACGGATCGGCGGTTCAACAAGCAAAAGCAGGCCAGCGCCGAGCATGAATTTGACCGCCTGTGCGCTGCGTTGGGCATCGAGCACCGCCTGACCCAGCCGCGCCATCCGCAAACGAACGGGATGGTGGAACGCTTCAATGGGCGGATCAGCGAGGTGCTGGCCACGCACCGCTTCAACGCTGCCGAGGATCTGGCGCAGACGCGGACCCGCTACGTCGGACTGTACAACCAGCACCTGCCTCAGTTGGCCCTGCAGCACCGCATACCGCTTCAAGCGATGAAGGACTGGCAGAAGCAGAGGCCCGAGCTATTCAAAAAACGTGTAATCAATCGAGCGGGACTGGACATCTAGGTTTGGTATTGCAAGGCACGGTTGGGCTGAATCTGGCAGTAGTCCTGCCGCCAACTGCCATGTTTGCGCTACAGGCCGGCGTAGGCGGCCGCAACACCACCAGCACCGCCCCACAACCCTTCAACGGGCAGCGGCGTGCGGGCGGCGTAGCGGGGGCGGGCGGCGCGCGGCGCCGATGCGCTCCAGCGTCTGCGTCAGCGCGCAGACCGAGCGGCGGCAGGCGATGAAGCGCACGTTCTGTTTTTCCGCCGCGTCCCGGTAGTTGCGCATCACGTTATGGCCGAGGAAATCGGTGAACAGGATGACGATGTCCATGCCTTTGATGCCGGTGGGGGTGCGCTGATGCGACGGGTTGCGGCCGGTGACGTGATGGCCGATCCGGATGCCGTATTCGGCCAGCAACTGCGGGATATTGCCGAGGGTATCGGCGCCGACGAGATAGGCTTGCATCGCATGCTCCTGCCGGCGATCGGCCGGGGTGGAAGGGGGGCCGCAGGCTGGCGCGGCACCATTGCCTGTTCACCATATCAAGCCGTTTTTATTTTAAAAAATAATATAAATTTGTTTTGTTATTTGTTTTGGAAATAAAGAAGAATTGCCAGCCACCCAGCCACCCAGCCACCCAGCCACCCAGCCACCCAGCCACCCAGCCACCCAGCCACCCAGCCACCCAGCTGCAGCGGTGTGGCTGTTGTCTGTCCATAGATAGGTATTGCCTGCCTAAGGGGCGGTAGCGGCGCATGGCGCGGCTGGCGGTACGGCGGATGGGGAAGGCTGCGGCGGCGGGGCTGCCGGTGCGGGTGGAGCAGTTGCGTGGTTGTGGCGTACACATGGATCGGCGCGGCCGGTGTCGCTGTGAAAGGCGCCATGGCGGCGATGGGCGCGGCGGCTGTGGCCGGCCGTGCCCCGGCACCGGGCCGGGGCGATGGGGGGTCAGGGGGCCGGGTTGGGATGGTTCAGATGGATGGCATCCAGTTCGGCCAGGATCTCCTCGCCCAGCTTCAGGTTCACGCTGTCCAGGTTCTCCTTCAGCTGCGCCAGGTTGGTGGCGCCGATCAGGTTGCTGGCGGTGAACGGGCGGCTGTTGACGAAGGCCAGTGCCAGTTGCGCCGGAGACAGGCCGTGCTTCTTCGCCAGCTCGACATAGGCGCGCACGGCCGCTTCGGCCTGCGGCCTGGAATAGCGCACGAAGCGGTCGAACAGCGCCAGGCGCGAGCCGGCCGGGCGGGCGCCGTCCAGGTACTTGCCGGTGAGCACGCCGAAGGCCAGCGGCGAATAGGCAAGCAGGCCGACCTGTTCGCGATGGCTGAATTCGGACAGGCCGATCTCGAAGGTGCGGTTGAGCAGGCTGTACGGGTTCTGGATCGAGACGATGCGGGGCAGCCCCAGCGTGTCGGCGGCCTTGACGAACTGCGCCAACCCCCACGGCGTTTCGTTGGAAACGCCGATATGGCGCACCTTGCCCGCCTTCACGAAGGCGGCCAGCACCGACAAGGTCTCCTCGATGGGCACGCTGTCTTCGTCTTCGATCCACGGATAGCCCAGCCGGCCGAAGGTGTTGGTGCTGCGGTCCGGCCAGTGCAGCTGGTACAGGTCCACGTAGTCGGTCTGCAGCCGCTTGAGACTGTCGTGCAGTGCCTGGGTCAGGTTCCTGCGGTCATGCCGGGCCTCGCCGCCGCGCAGGTAGCGGGGCTGGTGCGGCTGGCGCTGCGGGCCGGCGGCCTTGGTGGCGATCAGCACGTCGTCGCGCCGGCCTCGCGCGGCCAGCCAGCTGCCGATGTACTGCTCGGTGCGGCCCTGCGTCTCCTGGGTCGGCGGCACCGGGTACATCTCGGCGGTGTCGATCAGGTTCACCCCGCGCTCGATGGCGTAGTCGAGCTGGGCGTGTGCCTCGGCCTCGGTGTTCTGCTGGCCCCAGGTCATGGTGCCCAGCCCGATCAGGCTGACGGACAGGTCGGTACGGCCTAGCTTGCGGTATTCCATGGTGGTCCTCGTGGGTTGGAGGGCCGGGCCGGGGCCCGGCGCGGTCATTTGGCTGCCGCCTGCAGCATTTCCTGGTCCGGCAGCAGGTCGTAGCGTTTGAGCAGCGTGCGCATCACGTTGCGCGTCACCCCCAGCAGTTCGGCGCTGCGCACCTGGTTGTAACGGGTGTGCTGATAGGCCGAGCGCACGATCAGCCCTTCCAGGTCGCTGAACAGCTGCCCGCCCGGCTGGGCGAACAGCTGGCGCAGCTGCTGTTCGATCACCGCCAGCGGCGAGCGGGCGGCGCCCGGGTCGTCCTCGCGCCCCGCCGCTGTCTGGCTGGTCAGGCGCAGGTGCTCAGGCCGGATCTCGCGGCCGCTGGAGACCAGCAGCGCAAAGTGGATCACGTTCTCCAGCTCGCGGATGTTGCCCGGCCAGCTGTAGCGTTTGAGTGCCTCGGCACTGGTCTCGCCGATCTGCGGCACGGCCAGGCCCAGCTTTTGCGCGTAGATGCCGAGGAAGTACTCGGCTAGTGGCAGGATGTCGCCCTGGCGCTGGCGCAGCGGCGGGATGGTGATGCCGACCACGTTGAGCCGGTAGTACAGGTCCTGGCGGAAGTGGCCGGCCTGCACCGCCTGCGCCAGATCGACGTTGGTGGCGGCAACCAGGCGCACATCGATGGGTGTGGGTTTGCGCGCGCCCACCCGCACCACCTCGCGCTCCTGCAGCACGCGCAGCAGTTTCACCTGCAGCGCCAGCGGCAGATCGCCGATCTCGTCGAGGAACAGCGTGCCGCCGTTGGCCGACTCGAACCAGCCGGCACGACTGCCCACCGCACCGGTATAGGCGCCGGCCTCGTGGCCGAACAGCTCGGCCTCGGCCAGGTTCTCGCTGATCGCGCCGCAGTTCACCGCCAGGAACGGGCCGCGTCGGCCGCTGATGTGATGCACATGGCGTGCCACCAGCTCCTTGCCGGTGCCGGTCTCGCCGTGCACTAGCACCGGGGCTTCGGAAGGGGCGATGCGCTCGACCTCGGCCAGCACGCGACGCGAATGCGGGTCGGCGAACACCAGTGCCTTGGCCCGGATCGACAGCGGGCTGTTCCGTTCGGCTTCGGGAAAGGTCAGCAGGGGTGGGGAACTCGTTTCGGGCATGGGGAAGGCTCCGTCCGGAATGGGAAAACCCGGACGGTCAGGCCGTCCGGTCAGTGGCCTGACGGGTTACAACGTGGCAATCGACACCTCGGTGGATTTGACGAAGGCGATGACTTCGCTGCCGGGCTTGAGGTTGAGCTCCTTGACCGAACGGGTGGTGATCACCGAAGTGACGATGCCGGACGGGGTGGATACATCCACTTCGGAGAGCACCGGCCCTTCGATGATTTCCTTGATGGTGCCGCGGAACTGGTTGCGAACGTTGATGGATTTGATGCTCATGCTGGCGTCTCCTGGTGGGGGTCAGATGCTGATGCGTGCCGCGGCAACCTGCCGCGGCAGTTCTTCGGGATGCAGTTGCACGCTGCCTGGGTCGGGCAGGTGGGCGATCAGGCGGCCGACAGCGTGGTGCAGCCGGGCGTCAATGTCCTCGCCCACCTGGTAGCTGCCGTCGTCCTGCAGTGTGAAATCGCGGTCGGTGGCGTAGACGCCGCCGACGATGTGGCGGGCCTTCAAGGCGGACAGCACCGGTTGCAGCGCGTAGTCCACCGCCAGCAGGTGGCCCGGGCTGCCGCCGGTGGCCAGCGCCAGTGCCGCTTTCTGTTCCAGCGCGCGCTCGGGCAACAGGTCGAGCACCGCCTTGAGCGCGCCGCTGTAGGCGGCCTTGTAGACCGGGGTGGCGACGATGAGGCCGTCGGCGGCGGCCAGGGCTTCGATGAAGCGGCGGATGGCGGGGCTGTCCCAACGGGCGTGGAGGAGATCGTCGCTGGGGAAGTCGGTCAGCGAGAAGGCCTGGGTGCGGGCGCCGTGGCTGGCAAGCAGCGCGCCGGCGCGCTGCAGCAGCGTGGTGGAGCGTGAGCGCTGGCTGGGGCTGCCGGCGAGCAGGACAACGGTGGACATGGCGAACGGGGCCCTCACTTCGGTTATTGCGGTGCACGTACAAAGTGCGTTAGGAAATATAAAACCGGATCAATATTACTTTTAATAATTTATGATTTGTTAGATATAACGCGGCTCGATGTAGCGCCGGGCAGCACCCGCCAACGGCTGGCCAGGATTGCGCACGGGGTGGCGGTCCGAATCGGCAGTGGCAGCCGGTCTGGTCGGGCATGCAAGCGGCGTGCCCGGTCCCGCTGCAACCCGGGGCGAAGGTTGCGGACAGGATCCGGTGCGGCAGGCCTGGCGCGGCGCACACTACCTGGCGCCGCGGTCCCGGCAAAAGGCGCGTCCTGCCCCGACCACGCTGCATCGGCCTTGGCGTGGCCGCTGGCCGCATCGGTAGTGCCGCAGGTAGCGCGCGCAGCGGGGGCGGTTGCTAGTGCTGCGCGGCTTCCTCGGCCAGCCGCTCGGCAAGGCGGGCACGGCCCTGCTCGGCGTAACGGCGGCAGGCGTGCGGATCGATGAAGGCGGCGTTGCCCCGTTCCGGCTGGCGCGCCTGGCGTGCCCACAACCCGCCAGCTTCGGGGTGGGCGGCGATCAGGATGTCGCAGGGCAGCGCGGCGATGCGCGCGATCGAGCGCTCGACATCGGCCTTGGCCTCGGGATAGGCGCGGTCGCCACTGTAGCGGAAGCGCTTGCCGCCGTAGGCGGAAAGGCTGTCGGCGTAGACCAGGCTGGCGGTGCGTCCATGCTCGGTGGCCTGCCAGGTCCAGCTGACGCCGCCGGGCGTATGGCCCGGGGTGAAATGCGCGGTGACCGCGAGCGGCCCCAGCCGGATCACCTCGCCATCCGCCACCGCACGGGTGTTGCGCACCGCGGCGAAGTCGGCCAGCCCGCCGTACTGTGGATCGTCCGGCAATGGGCGGCCGTGCCGCAGCACTGCCACACCCCATGCGCTGCTCAACACCGTGGCGCCGCTCAGCCGCTGCAACCATGCAATGCCGCCGGCGTGGTCGAAATGCGGATGCGAGTTGAGGATGTAGCGGATGTCCTCGGGCCTGAAACCCAGCTGCCGGATGCGCCGCGCGATCTGCTGCGGTGAGCGGGGGCTGCCGCCGTCGATCAGGATATGCCCGGCCGGCGAGGTGATCAGTACCGCGCTCAAGCCGCGGGGACCGACGTAATAGGTATTCCCGTACAGCGCGAATGGGGCCTGTGGCGCGTCCCAGGCAGCCTGATCGGCCCAGGCAGCGCTGCCGAGCAGGGTGGCGAGGGTAAGCAAGGCTTTCATCGTGTTCTCCCGGTGGTGGCATGGGGCCCGCCGGTGGTGGCAGGCATCGGTGCGGCCCAGTGTAGGCGCGGCGGCGGTGCGCTCGCAGGCATGCCGCCGTCACCGCTGTCACGCCGTGGCCATGTACGAAACGGTGCAATGTGGGGGCGGCGCTGCTGGCTGCCCAGCAGCCGGTCGGCCCCGGGTGCGCGCAATGCCGCGTCCTGGGCCGACCGCGGCCGTGGCATGCCTTGTGCTGGCACCACAGCATCTCCATGACCCGTCTGCGGGAGGTGCGATGTCCGGTCCCAGTCTGATGCTCGATACCCCGGAGCTGGCCCGCCATTACGAGGCGGTCAGCGTCGGGCGGCAGTTCCAGGCGGGTTTGCAGCTGGTGGCGGCGCTGCGCATCCGTCCCGGCGAGCGGGTGCTCGATGTCGGTTGCGGTACCGGGTTGCTGGCCGAGCATGTGGCCGGGCTCGTCGGCCCCGCCGGCCGGGTGGTGGGCATCGACCCGCTGTCGCTGCGCATCGAGCTGGCCCGGCAGCACCGCCGCGAGCCGGGCAACCTCACCTTCGCCGTCGGCAATGCCTATGCGCTCGATGTCTTCGAGCCGGAGGCGTTCGACGTGGTGTATCTGAACGCGGTGTTGCATTGGCTTGCCGACAAGCCGCAGGCGCTGGCGCAGATCCGTCAGGTGCTGCGGCCGGGTGGGCGCATCGGCATCGCCACCGGCTCGCGCGAGCATCCCGGTGCGTTGCAGCGTGTGCGTCACGCGGTGTTGTCGCAGCCGCCGTACGACGCCTACCCCCAGGCGCGCGACGGTGCCTCGGCACGGGTGGACGCGGCCGAACTGGGGGCGCTGTTGACCGCCGCCGGCTTTGATGCGGTGCGCATCGACGTGCGCCCTGACACCCAGGTGCATGCCGATGCCGATGCGGCGATCGCCTTTTCGCAAGCCAGTTCGTTCGGCAATTTCCTCGGCCATTTGCCCGAAGCGCTGCGCGCCGGCGCACGCGAAGCCATCCGCGTCGCGCTTGACGCGCAGCGCCAGCAAGCGGGTGTGCGTCAGCAAGGCGCCCGCCTGTACGCCATCGCCTTGCGGGCCTGAGCCCGCTGCCACAAGGAGCCCTGCATGACCGTGAATCCAACCCGCGTACAGGATGTGCGCACCCTGCAGACCGATGTGCTGGTGATCGGCGGCGGCCCCGCCGGCTGCTGGGCAGCCTGGCGGGCCACACAGGCGGGCGCCCGGGTGGTGCTGGCCGACAAGGGCTATGTCGGTACCTCCGGGGCGACGGCGCCGTCGGGCACCGGGGTGTGGTACGTGCCGCCCGAGGCCGAGGCGCGCGCGGCGGCGCTCGCCAGCCGCGAGGCACTCGGCGGCCACCTCGCCGATCGCGAGTGGGGCGAGCGCGTGCTCGACCAGACCTACGCCAACCTCGAACAGGTGGCGCAGTGGGGCTATCCGTTCCCGGTGGATGATGCCGGCCGGCAACGCCGCACCTCGCTGCAAGGGCCCGAGTACATGAGGCTGATGCGTCGGGTGGTCAAGCAGGCCGGGGTCCGGGTGCTGGACCAGAGCCCGGCATTGCAGCTGCTGCTGGATGACGAGGGCGCGGTGGTCGGTGCCGAAGGGGTGGACCGGCAGCGCGACGAAACCTGGCGCGTGCATGCGGGTGCGGTGGTGCTGGCCACCGGCGGCTGCGCGTTTCTTTCCAATGCGCTGGGCTGCAATGTGCTGACCGGCGACGGCTACCTGATGGCGGCCGAGAGCGGGGCCGAGTTCTCCGGCATGGAGTTCTCCAATGCCTACGGGCTGTCGCCGGCGTTCTCGTCGGTGACCAAGTCGGCGTTCTACCGTTGGGCCACCTTCCGCGATGAGGATGGCCGCGTGATCGAGGGTGCCGGTGCCAAGCACGGCCGCAGCGTGATCGCCCGCCATCTGGAAGCGGGAACGCAGGTCTACGCGCTGCTCGACTTGGCCAGCGAGGACGAGCGCCGCCACGCCCGCGGTGCCCAGCCCAATTTCTTCCTGCCATTCGACCGGGTCGGCATCGACCCCTTCACCCAGCTGTTCCCGATCACGTTGCGGCTGGAAGGCACGGTACGCGGCACCGGCGGGCTACGGCTGGTGGACCACGGCTGCGCCACTACGGTGCGTGGGCTGTATGCCGCAGGCGATGCGGCCACGCGCGAGCTGATCTGCGGCGGTTTCACCGGTGGCGGCAGCCACAATGCCGCCTGGGCCACCTCGTCCGGCTGCTGGGCCGGGGAGGCCGCGGCGCGTTTCGCACTCCACCGGGGCGCGCGCGCCCACGGCCGCCCCGCCGCCGTCGCCACGCAATGGGGCGGACGTGTGCTGGATGCGCGCGCACTGGTGCGGGCGGTGCAGGCCGAGGTGCACCCCTATTCGAAGAACCTGTTCCGCAGCGCCGAGGGCCTGGCCGCCTCGCTGGCGCGGCTCGACGGCTACTGGCAGGCCGTGCGGCACAGTGCGCCGGCGCAAGCCGCCGCCGAGCGGATACGCGAACGCGAGGCCGCAGCCATGCTGGCCACCGCGCGCTGGATGTACCGCAGTGCATTGGCACGCACCGAGACGCGCGGGATGCACAAGCGGCTCGACCATGCCGGCGAGGACCCGGCGCAACGGCACTACCTGTACAGCGGCGGGCTCGACCAGGTGTGGACGCGCAGCCACCGTGCGCCCTGGCATGGCACCCCGGGGCGCGAGGTGCTGGCGGCATGATCGAACTCATCAGCGCCGAGCGCTGCATCAACTGCGACCTGTGCGTGCAGATCTGCCCCACCAACGTGTTCGATGTGGTGTCGGGCGACAACCCGGTGATCGCCCGCCAGCACGACTGCCAGACCTGCTTCATGTGCGAAGCCTATTGCCCGGTCGACGCGCTCTACGTGGCACCCTTCGCCGAGCGCACGGTGCCGGTGGTGCCGGCACAGCTGGAGGAGACGGCCCTGCTGGGCAGCTATCGCCGTGCCCTCGGCTGGAGCCCGGGCGGCCAGGCCGAGCCGGACCAGAGCTTCCGGCTGCTGCGCGGCTAGCCGCCGCTCCGGAGCGGTCCGTTTGCTGCCGTGGCCTCCTGCGTGGCGGCCAGCTGTTGCAGATAGGGCCACGGATAGATGCCGCGCTCGTGGCCATCGGCAAAGCGCAGCTGCACCGCGTAGTGCCCCAGCGGCGCGAGTCCGGCCAGCGCGGTTGCGACGGGGACCGGCACGGCCTGGCCGCGCAGCGCGGCAGCATGGCAATCGGCGCAGCGGCAGGCCGCACGCAGTGCCTGGGCGGAGAGCGTGGCGCTGCCATCCGGCCAGACCAGCGTCAGCGCCTGTGGAGTCAGGCGAATTTCGAGCGGCGTCATGCCGTGGCCAGTCGGCTGATGGCCAGGCGCGCCGCCTTGCGTACCTCCGGATCGGGGTCGGCGGCGGCCACGTCAAGCGCGGCCTGGGCCGCGGGGTCGCCGATCTCGCCCAGTGCGATGGCAGCTTCCTTGCGCAGGTTGCCGACCGGGTGGGCGAGGCTGGCGATCAGCGCCGGCAGCGCGGCGGCGTCGCCGATCAGGCCGAGCGCGCGGGCCGCCTTGATCCGCACCTGCCAGATATCGTGTTCCAGCGTGCCGATCAGCGTCGGCGCCGCGCCGGCCAGCCGCAGCTTGCCCAGCGTGGCGGCGGCTTCCTCGCGCACCGGCCACTGCGGGTCGGCCAGTGCCGCCAGCAGCGCCGGCAGCACGATATCGCTGCCGGCATAGCCCAGTGCGCCGGTGGCGGCACGCCGGACTTCGGCATCCGGGTCGTGCCGGGCCAGCCTGGCCAGCTCGGGCAGCGCGTCGGCCAGCTTGAGCCAGCCAAGCACGCCCACCGCTTCGCGCCGCACGGCGGCATCGGCGTGCGGCAGCGCCGCCAGTGCCGCATCGCCCGCCTGCGGCACCCGCAGTTCGCGCAGCGCCCGCAATGCGGCGGCGCGGGCGAAGGCATCCGGGTGCCGCGCCCAGGGCAGCAGCGCGGGGCCGGCCTCGCGCGCCTTCAGCTCGGACAGGGTCTGCGCCGCCGCCTCGCGCACCGCCGCCTCAGGGTCGAGCAGGCGCGCGGCCAGTTGTCCGGCCAGCGTGACGGCGGCGTCCGGTTCGTCCCAGCCGGCCACAAGGCGTGCGGCTTCGGCACGCACGGTGCCATCCGGGTCGTCCAGCGCGGCCAGCAGTGCCGGCAGGTGGTCCGGGTCGCCGTGGTCGGCCAGTTCGATCAGCGCGATGCGGCGGGTGGCGGCGTCGGTGTCGCTCAGCCGGGGCGTCAGCGCCAGGTAGTCGGGGTCGCCGCTCAGTGCGGCCAGGGTGTCGGTCATGGGCGTTCCGTCAGATGGCGAATTGCAGGGCATGCACGTCGGGCGCGCCCAGCGGCGTCAGCCGCGGCAGCGGCTGGGCCGGTGCGTCGTGGTGCAGCAGCGCGAGGCAATGGCGCTTGAGCGCAATGAAGTCGGCGCTGGTCGAGAGCGCGGCATCGCGCGGGCGGGCGAATGGCAGCCGCAGATCCTCGACGATGCGGCCCGGGCGTGGGCCCATCACCAGGATGCGATCGGCCAGGAACAACGCTTCGTCGATATCGTGGGTGACGAACACCACGGTGGTGCCAAAGCGTGCCCATACGTCGAGCAGCAGTTGCTGCATCTTCAGCCGGGTAAGCGCATCGAGCGCGCCGAACGGTTCGTCCATCAGCAGTACGCGCGGCTGGCCGATCAGCACGCGGGCGATTTCCACCCGCTGCTGCATGCCGCCGGAGAGCTGCGACGGATAGCGCTGCTCGAAACCGGCGAGCCCCACCAGCGCCAGCAGTTCCTGCGCGGCGGCATGGCGTTCGGCGCGTTTGAGTCCGCGCATCTTGAGGCCAAAGGCCACGTTGTCGATCACCCGCCGCCACGGGAACAGCGTGTGGTGCTGGAATACCAGGCCGCGCTCGGGCGAGGGCCCGGTGACGCTGGCCCCATCGACGTGCAGCGCGCCAGAGGCGGGCGCCAGGTGGCCGGCCAGCGCGCCGAGCAGCGTCGATTTGCCGCAACCCGATGGCCCGAGCAGGCAGACGAACTCGCCCGGTGTGATGTCGAGCGTGACGTCCTCGACCGCGGTGAAGGCATCCTTGCCGTGGCCGACGCGGATGGCCACCTGGTCAAGCGCGATGCGGCCAGCGGTGGTGGCAAGCGGAAGCGGCGCGTTCATCGCGTCGCGCCCTGCCAGGGCATGGCCAGCCGGCCGAGCGCGCGGATCAGCGCGCTGCTGCCCATGCCCAACACACCGATCAGCAGCATGCCGACCACGATGTTGGCGTAGTTCTGCAAGGTGTAGCTCTCCCAGGTGTAGTAGCCGATACCGAACTGCCCCGAGATCATCTCGGCGGTGACGAGGCAGAACCAGCAGGTGCCCATGCCGATGGCAAGGCCGGTGACGATGGCGGGTGCGGCGCCGGGCACGACCACTTCGGCGAACACGCGCCAGCGCCGTGCGCCCAGGCTGCGCGCCGAGGCGATGAGGCGCGCATCGACACCTTCCACGCCGTGGATGGTGGCGAGCAGGATGGGAAACAGCGCGCCGACGAAGGTGATGAACATCATCGACGCCTCGGATGACGGAAACAGCAGTACCGACAGCGGAATCCACGCTACCGCCGGGATCGGCCGCAGCACCTCCAGCGGCGGCAGCAGCGTGCCGCGCGCCCAGCCGAAGCGGCCGATGGCAAGGCCGAGCGCGATGCCGGCAATCGCCGCGGCGGCGAAGCCCGCGAACACCCGGTAGAGGCTGTGCCCCAGGTGGAACAGCAGCTTGGGCGATTGCACCAGCGCCTGCCCGGCCTCCCACACTTCGCGCGGCGACGGTGCGTTGGCGAAGGTGACGAGGCCCAGGTGCGGCTTGTAGGTGGCCAACAGGTGCCACAGCAGCACGCTGGCGAGCAGCGATGCGGCGGGCAGCACCCCGGCAGCCGGGTTGAGATGAAGTGCGCGCATCGCCCCGGCCTCAGTGGCTGGCCAGCTTGGCGGCGGGTTGGATGCTGGCGTAGTCCACTACCTTGGCGTGGTTGGCCTTGGCCCAGGTCGCGGCGGCATCCTTGAGCAGGAAGGCGGCGAGCTGGCCCTTGCCGTCCTGGGCGAACCAGGCCTGGCGCGCCAAGAGCTTGATGCCGCTGCCGTAGTCCTGCGCGTAGATCACGCGGATGCGCTTGCCGCCGGCCTCGATGCGGCGGGCGTCGGCCACGGCCGCTTCCAGCGTGGCGTAGTGGCGCACCTTGGGCTCGCCCTCGACCCACACCTGACCCAGCCGGCGGAAATCGGTGATCGGCTTGCCGGTGAGCACGTCCTTGGCGTTGAGCGGCAGCTTGCTGTAGTCCTTGAGCTGCGCTTCGTAGTCGAGCCCGGCCTGCTTGAAGGCGGCGCGGATGTAGCGATCATCGACAAAGCTCGCCACGTCGAGATCGGCATCGGTGCGCTTGAGGTAACGCAGCGTCTCGATCGAGGTCTTCAGCGCCTGACGGTACTCGGGTTTCCAGCTGAAATCACGCGTCTGCAGGCCGAGTGGGCCGTGGAACAGGTAGGCGACCTCGGCCTCGATGCCAGTGGTCTTCTCGATCAGGTCGCTGTATTTCTCGGGCTCGGCGGCGAACAGCCGGTCGGCCTCGATCGCGGCGCGCAGGAAGGCGGTCACGACTTCCGGATATTTCCTGGCGAATTCGGCGTTGACCAGCGAGCCGTGGAAGGTCGGGGTCTTCGCCTGCGAGCCGTCGAAGATCTTGCGAGCAAAGCCGCGGTACGGGAACAGCTCGGCGAACGGCACAAAATCGGCATGCGCGTCGATCTTGTTCGCCTGCAGCGCGGGCCCGGCCACCTCGGGCGCCTGGGTGATGATGGTGACGTCCTTCTCCGGATCGATACCATTGGCCTTCAGCGCGCGCAGCAGCATGCCGTGCGAAGTGGAGGCGAACGGCACCGAGATGGCCTTGCCGCGCAGCTCGGTGATGGACTGGATCGGTGACGCCTTGGGCACGACGATGCCGTTGCCGCTGCCCTGCGTGCTGCCCGACAGCACGGTGATGAAGAGGCTCTTCTTGCCGGCCTTGTCGAAGGCGGCACCATTCAGCGAGCCGGGGAAATCGGCCATCGAGCCGATGTCGAGCTTGTCGGCGACCATCTCGTTGGTGAGCGGCGCGCCGGAGGTGAAGTTCTTCCACTGGATGTCGTACTGCGCATCCTTGTACTTGCCGTCGCGCGGCAGGTATTTCTCCAGGAGCTTCAGCTCGCGGATCAGCACGCCGCCGGTAGCGCAATTGATGGTGGTGTCCTGCGTGCCGATGGCGATACGGATCGTTTCAGCGTGCGCGAGGCCAGCGGTGAAGAGGGCAAGCGCGAGCGCGCCGAGTTGGTGGGTGAGTTTCATTCAGGTCTCCAGTGGTTTTTGTATGGGTGAAGCAGCGGCAGCTAAGAGCGGTTAACAAAGCCCAGCGAAGCGGTCCTGGCGCGAAGCGCGAAGCGTAGACAGTACAAGTCGTACGGCAAGCGAGCGCGACACAGCCAGGAGGGCTTTGTTAGCCGCGCTAACGCAGCAAATAGGGGATGTCGACTTGCACCGCCCCGGTCGGGCAATCCTTCTCGCACGGCATGCAGTACCAGCATTCGTCGAAGGCCATGTAGGCCTTGCCGCGGGTGAGGTCGATGGCCAGCACATCGAGCGGGCAGACGTCGACGCATACGGTGCAGCCCTTGTCGGCAATGCACTTTTCATCGTCGATGCGCACCGGCACGCTGCTGCGCTGCTGGGCGAGGGAAAAGGTGGGAAAGCTCATGCCGGTACGGCCTCCTTGTTGATTCGCAGTTGTTGGTAGGCGGCGTGTTCGTCCCGGTCCATCGCGATCACGTAGGGCGCCAGCGGCCGCTTGAAGCACGCCATCTCGCCAGCGGCGTTCTTGTGGAGCTGCACGTGGACGCGCCATTCGGCGTCGTTGCGCTCCGGGTAGTCGACGCGGGCGTGGTAGAGCCCCCAGCGGCTTTCGGTGCGGTAGAGCGAGGCGCGCGCGGCCATCTCGGCGCAATCGCGGATCGCGTGCACTTCCATCGCCCGCATCAGCTCGTGCGGATTGCGCGCGTGCAGCAGCTCAAGGTCATCGCGGATCGCCTCGAAGCGCTCCAGCCCGAGCTGCATCTTGCGGGTGACCTTGGGCGGTTGCAGGTAGTCGTTCACCATGCGGCGCAGCTTGTATTCCACCTGGGCCGGCGGCAGGCCGGCTTCGCGCAGCAAGGGCGCCCACACCCGCTGGCGCTCGGCGTCGATCTGGCTTGCAGCCACAACGGCATGGCTGTGCGCCTGCGCATGGCGCGCCGCCGACTCGCCGGCGAAGCGGCCGTAGACGAAGGCGCCCAGCATGTAGTTGTGCGGCACGCACGCCATGTCGCCGGCGGAGTAGAGGCCAGGCACGGTGGTGGCCGCGTGCTCGTCCACCCACACGCCGGAGGCCGAATGGCCGCTGCACAGGCCGATCTCGGAGATGTGCATCTCGACCATGCGCTCGCGGTAGTCGGTGCCGCGCCCGGCATGGAAGCGGCCCCGGCTGGGGCGCTCGTTGGTGTGCAGGATGGTTTCGATGGTGCTGATGGTTTCCTCGGCCAGATGATCGAGCTTGAGGAACACCGGGCCATTGCCGCCGGAGAGCTCGTTGTGGAACTCCTGCATCATCTGGCCGGACCAGTAGTCGCACTCGATGAAGCGCTCGCCGCGGCTGTTGGTGGTGTAGCCGCCGAACGGACCGGTGACATAGGCGCAGGCCGGGCCGTTGTAGTCCTTGATCAGCGGGTTGATCTGGAAGCATTCGATGCCTGACAACTCCGCCCCGGCGTGGTAGGCCATGCTGTAGCCATCGCCGGCATTGGTCGGGTTCTCGTAGGTGCCGAACAGGTAGCCCGAGGCCGGCAAACCCAGCCTTCCGGCCGCACCGCACGCCAGCACCACCGATTTGGCACGCACCACGTGGAAGTCGCCGGTGCGGCAGTCGAAGGCGAAGGTGCCGGCGATGCGGCCGTCCTCGCCGACGATCAGCCGGGTGGCCACCAGGCGGTTGGTGATCTCGACCCGGTGTTTCTTCAGCTGCCGGTACAGCACCTTCTTGATGTCATGGCCTTCGGGCATGGGCAGCACGTAAGTACCCAGGTGGTGCACCTTGCGCATTGCATAGTCGCCGGTCTCATCCTTCTCGAACTTCACGCCCCAGCGGTCGAGCTCTTCGATCATGGCGTAGCTGTGCTCTGCGTAGGCGAGGATGGTCTTCTGGTTGACGATGCCGTCGTTGGCGGCGGTGATCTCGCGTACGTACTGCTCGGGCGTGGCAAAGCCCGGCACCACGGCGTTGTTGAGCCCATCCATGCCCATGGAGATGGCACCGCTGCGCTTCACATGCGCCTTTTCCAACAGCAGCACCTTGAGATCGGGCCCGGCCTGCTTGGCCTTGACCGCGGCCATCGGCCCGGCGGTGCCGCCGCCGATGACAAGGACATCAACCTCGCGTTCGAGGGTGTTCATGGTTTGCTTCCTTGAATAAAACGGGTTTCGCCCCGCCGACCGAAGCGGCGGGCTGGATGGGTGCCTGCCCGGCACAAAAAAACATGTCCGCCCGGCCAGCCCACGAGCGCAGCGAGGCCCCCTCGCGGCGGCGAGGGCGAGGGGAGGCGGGGTGGAACAAGAGGGTTGCGTTGGGCGGCATGCCACTTTCCGGACGCGCCCGGCTTTGCCGGGAGCTTGCAGAAAGTGGATGCCCTGGGTCGATAAAACGTGTCATCGCGCAACCCGCAGCCGGAACTGGAAGCTGTCGGAGCGGCAATACAGGTATTCGAAATCGATCGGCGTGCTGTCACGGTCGTGCGTCAGCCGTTCTATCTTCAGCAGTGGCGCACCCACCGGCAGGCCGAGCAGGGCCGCGGTATCGCCATCTGCCAGCTGCGCATCGATGGCAAGGTCGGCGTGGCCCAGCGCGATGCCGTAGTCGTTCTCCAGGATCACGAACACATCGCGGGTGGCGAGATCCTCGCGTGCCAGGCGCTCGCCAAGATGCGGCGCCACATAGGTCACATCGAGCGACACCGGCTCGCGATTGAGCAGGCGCACCCGGCGCAGTTCGGTGACCGGGGCGCCGGTGGGCAGCCGCAGCCGTTCGGCGACCGCAGCGCCCGCCGGCAACGTGCGGATGCCGAGCAGCCGGTTGCAGATCTCGTGACCATGTTCGCGCATCGCCTCGGCAAAGCCCTGCAGTCGGGCCAGTTGCTGGAATGGCTTGGGTCTGGAGACGAAGGCGCCCTTGCCCGGCACCTTGAACAGCACACCTTCCTTTTCCAGCTCGCCCAGCGCCTGCCGCACGGTGATGCGGCTGACGCTGTATTGCGCCATCAGCGCGCTTTCGGAGGGCAGCTGTTCATGCGGTGCATAGGCACCGACATGGATGCAGGTGCGCAACTCGTCGCGGATGCGGCTGTAGAGCGGCTGGCTGGTGTGGTGCAGGGTGTCGGGCATGGCGCGGCAACTCGTTATGACAGGTCATGAATTGCAAGCACCGTGCCACGGGCCGGATTGCCCGCGCTGATCAGATCAAGTCATTGAATCCATTTGGATAACGGGATGGCGGGGCGGGGTGCGGCGCTGGACGCCGTGTGTTTGGAAATCAACATTGCGCTGCGCAGGATGTTGAAATCCCAACAGCGGAGGAAGGCCGGCAAGGCGCGACGCTGCGCCGGGAATCGGTGGATGGGGCGTTGGCGCAAGGCGCGCGCGGGCTGCAGCGGTGGCGGTGATGATGCGGGGAGGGGAATGGGCTCGGCGGGAGGGCGGGGCGGCAAAGCGCCCACAATGCAAAAGAGCCAGACCAACTGGACGTTGGTCTGGCTCTCGGATTCTGGTCGGGGTGAGAGGATTCGAACCTCCGGCCTCTACGTCCCGAACGTAGCGCTCTACCAGGCTAAGCTACACCCCGACTTGCAAAGAGGCGCAATTATGCGTGTGGCACTGAAAGGATGTCAACTGCTCCGGTTCACGGCCAGTTCGGCCAGCTGCAGCAGTGCCTCGGTGGCCGGATTGTCCGGCAGGTCGGCCAGCAGTGCCTTGGCACTGGCGGCTTCGCGCTCTGCCACCGCCAGCGCGTAGTCCAGCGCGCCGCAGCCTTGCACCGCGTCAAGCACCGCGGCGAAATCCTCGCCCCGGGCGTGCTGCAGTGCTTCGCGCACCACCCGGGCCTGATCGGCGCTGCCGTGTTGCATGGTGTGGATCAGCGGCAGCGTCGGTTTGCCCTCGGCCAGGTCGTCACCCAGGTTCTTGCCGATTTCGTCCTGTCTGCCGCTGTAGTCGAGCACATCGTCGACGATCTGGAAGGCGGTGCCCAGGTGCATGCCGTAGCGGGCGAGCCGGTCTTCCAGGTCCGCCGGGGCTTCGCTCAGGATGGCGCCCAGGCGCGATGCGGCTTCGAACAGCTTGGCGGTCTTGTAGCGGATCACGTGCAGGTAGCCCGCCTCGTCGATCTGTACATTGCCGATGTTCATCAACTGCAGCACCTCGCCCTCGGCGATGATGTTGGTGGCGTCCGCCAGCACTTCCATCACCCGCATCGAACCGCAGCTGACCATCAGCTGGAAGGCGCGGGTGTAGAGGAAGTCGCCGACCAGCACGCTTGCTGCATTGCCGAACAGCGCATTGGCGGTGGCACGGCCGCGGCGCAGGCCGGATTCGTCGACCACGTCGTCGTGCAGCAGGGTGGAGGTATGGATGAATTCGACCACGGCGGCCAAGCGGTGATGCAACTCGCCCCGGTAGCCCAGTGCCTGCGCCACCAGCAGCACGATCATCGGCCGCAACCGCTTGCCCCCGGAGGTGACGATGTATTCCGCGACCTGGCGTACCAGCACCACATCCGAGTAGAGGCGATCGCGGATCAGGGCGTCCACGGCCGCCATATCCTTGCCGATGACCGACTTGACGAATTCCGTCGCCACGCGCGCTCCCGTCCCAGATTTGAGGTCGAACCAAACCGGCAATACTAGCATGCCGCCGCACAATCGCGCAGCGCGTCCAGCCGCCCGCGCGACAGGCCGGGAGCAGGTTGTGCGGCCGGTGGCGGGCGCTGCCGGACTCATCCCGCCGCGCCTTGCGCGGTGCCCCGGGGCGGGCGGGGCGCCGCCGCACACGTTGGTCGCGTTGCGCGCGCGTACGGTATCGCCGGTGCCGTCGGCGAGCGCGGCAGGGCCGCTTCATTGCCCTTCAGCCCGTGTTGCGCCGCTTGCCAGGATCGCTGCGCCGGGCTTTGTGGGCGGCGCTAAGTGTTTGACGTAAAAGCAGGTCGGGCGTATAGTCGCGCGTTCCCCATCGGGCCGGTGGGGCGCGCGCATGGGGCGCGCATCCAAATTTTCTTGGAGCTCGTTATGTATGCAGTCGTAAAAACCGGTGGCAAGCAGTACAAGGTTGCCGTCGGCGAAAAATTGAAAATAGAACAGATTGCTGCAGACATCGACAGCCAGATCGTACTGAATGAAGTATTGATGGTGGCGGACGGTGACGCAGTGAAGATCGGTGCACCGCTGGTGGCCGGGGCTGCCATCAAGGCGACGGTGATCTCGCAGGGTCGGCACGACAAGGTCCGCATCTTCAAGATGCGTCGCCGCAAGCACTACCAGAAGCGTCAAGGCCATCGCCAGAACTACACCGAAATCCGCGTCGACGCGATCGAAGCGTAATCAGGAGCTGACATACCATGGCACACAAAAAAGCTGGCGGTAGTTCCCGTAACGGCCGCGACTCCCAGGCCAAGCGCCTTGGCATCAAAGTGTATGGCGGCGAGCTGATTCCGGCAGGCTCGATCATCGTGCGTCAGCGCGGCACCGAATTCCATCCGGGCGACAATGTCGGCATGGGCAAGGATCACACGCTGTTCGCGCTGGTCGACGGCTATGTGCAATACGCGGTCAAGGGCGCAGCCAAGCGCCGCACCGTGACCGTGCTGCCGTACACCGGCGAAGAAGCTTAAATCTAAGCTGCTCTTCCGGTTCGCGAAGCCCTATCCTGCGATAGGGCTTTTTTCATTGCAGGGTGCCGCACCACCACGGTACGGCACGCGTATCATCGCGGCATCGCCCGGCGCCATCGGCGTGAGGGCTGCGGATCACCAGTGGGCCTGGCCTATGAAATTCATCGACGAAGCAAGAATCGAAGTGATCGCCGGCAAGGGCGGCAAGGGCTCGGCCAGCATGCGCCGCGAGAAGTTCGTACCGCGCGGCGGCCCGGACGGCGGCGACGGCGGCAAGGGCGGCTCGGTCTGGGCGCTGGCCGACCAGAACATCAACACCCTGGTGGACTATCGCTTTGTCAGGAAATACAAGGCGAAGGACGGCGAATCCGGCCGCGGCGCCGATTGCTACGGCGCGGCCGGTGACGACATCGAGCTGCGCTTTCCGGTGGGCACGCTGATCACCGACGCCGAGACCGGCGAAGTGGTGGCCGACCTGACCCGTGACGGCGAGCGCATCTGCCTTGCCAAGGGTGGCAAGGGCGGCTGGGGCAACATCCATTTCAAGAGCTCGGTCAACCGCGCGCCGCGCCAGACCACGCCGGGCGAGGAAGGTGAACGCCGCGAGCTGGCGCTCGAACTCAAGGTGCTGGCCGACGTGGGCCTGCTGGGCATGCCCAATGCCGGTAAATCCACGTTCATCGCTGCGGTCTCGGCCGCGCGTCCCAAGGTGGCGGACTACCCGTTCACCACGCTGCACCCCAATCTGGGCGTGGTGCGCATCGACGACAACCGCAGCTTCGTGGTCGCGGACATCCCCGGCCTGATCGAAGGCGCCGCCGACGGTGCCGGCCTTGGCCATCGCTTTCTCAAGCATCTGCAGCGCACCGGCCTGTTGCTGCATATCGTCGACCTTGCGCCGTTCGATCCGGATGTCGATCCGGTGGCCGAGGCGCGCGCCATCGTCGAGGAATTGCGCAAGTACGACGAAGCGCTCTACCGCAAGCCGCGCTGGCTGGTGCTGAACAAGCTTGACATGGTGTCGGACGACGAGCGCGAGGCACGTATCGCCGCCTTCCTCGACGCGATGGCCGTATCCGAGCGCCAGCCCGATCCGCTGGCGGTGTTCGATCCGCACTTCATGCGGGTGTTCACCATCTCCGGTCTGACCGGCGAAGGCTGCCGTGAGTTGACCTACGCCATCATGGATTACCTGGAGGCTGCGCGGGCACTGGAACGCGAGGCGGTCGCGCTGCAGCCGCCGTTGCCGCAACTGGATGAAGACGAAGCCGACGCGCTCGATGCCTTCGATCCGGACGAGAATTGATGGCGCCGCTCTGCCTGCGTGCCGGTCTGCGGGCGCTGCCCGCCCGGCAGACCTGGACCGGTGCCTGATTCCCTTCCATGCAAGCTGATTCGCTTTCCGACTTCTTCCAACCCGGCTTCGACCCACGCGATCTTGGCGGGCTCGCCGGCCTGCTGCGCGCCAAGCCCTACCTGGATGCGCTGATCACGCTGTTCCGGGGCGGGGAGGACGAGGTGCTGGTGCGTCTCCTGATGCTGCGCGAGATCGGCGCGCGAGCCGATGCGCCGCGCTGGAGCCCGCAGGAGCTGGACGCGCGCTTTGCCTATATCAATCCGGTCAAGCGTGAGACGGTGCTCAAGCGCCTGCGCGACAACGGCCTCTTGGTGTGGGATAGCGATGCGGCACTGTATGCGCTGTCCGAACCCGGGCGCGTCGCGCTGGCGGCGCTGGCGACCCTGACCCAGTTCGCCGACGGCGAGGCCGAGCTTGGGTATCTGACCGCGCAGGTGGCTGCCGGCCAGGCGGTCGGCAATATCGCGCCCGAAGCCTTGCAGCACCTGCTGGCCCGGCTCAACGAACTGCATGCCGATTTCGATGAGGCGCTGGAGTCGCAGTCTGAATTCCAGATCCGCAGCGCGCGCGCCAAGCTCGAAAGCGTGTGGCGCTGGGTGGAGAAAGGCACCGAGGTGATGCGGCAGGTGCTGGCGGACGACAGTACCGACGGCGCGGTACACCAAGTGGCGCAGGCCATCGCGCTGGCGCAGGGGCGCATGCTGCGCATGACCGGCGTGTTCCAGCGCCGGCTGGCCGAGCTGGCCGCCCAGCGGGTGCATCTCGGGCAGTCCGGCCTCACCTCGACCAACGTGGCCGATTGGCTGCGCGATCAGAGCCAGGAGGCACTGGCCGCGCTGGGGCGCGACCTGCTGAGCTTCGCGCCGCAACCGGATTTCGTGGTATCGGACATCCTGCTCGATGTGGCCGAGTTCGAGCTGATCGAACGCGAGCGGGTCGATGACACCGCCTCCGCACTGCCCACCTCCGAACTTGCGGCATCCGTCTCGGCCGTCGAGGCCGAGCGCCTGCTGCTGGCCGAAGAACTCTATGCCCTGCTCAAGGGCATCGACACGGCCGCGCCGCTGGCCGACGCCGTGCTGGCCGACAGCTACCCGGAAACCGCGTACCGGTTGTCGTTGCTGTCGCTGCTGGGTGATGCCGAAGCGGCGCTGGAGCAGAGTGTGGTCGCCGACCTTGTCAAGCTGCCGCTTGCCTTCGTCACCGAGGAGGCGGTCGACGAGCTTGACCACCCGGATGTTGCCACGCTGACACGTGGCCGCCTTGAGCGTATTTAGGGAACACGATGGATCAAGCCCTCAACATCCTTGTGGCGCGCCTGCTGGCGCACCGCTTCATCCCCCGCCGCGACCCGCTTGCGCGCCGCGCGCTGATCGACGAGTCGTTCCGCGAGCACCTGGAGCATCGTCTTGCCGAGTGCGGGTTGCAACTGCTGGAGAACCCCTACGCCGAGTACATCGCCATTGGCCTCAAGCCCGAGATGGAAGACTGGGTGTTCGGCGAGGGCGAAAACTGGCTGTCCAACAACATGGGCCTGCCGCGCGATGCGATCGCGCTGCTGGTCGTGATCTGGGCACTGATCATCCTGCCCAAACGCGAACGGCAGATCGCCCGTGCCGCCAGCGCCGGCGACACGCAGTCGGACATGTTCGGCGAGCAAAAGCCCATCGCCCACGGCGAGGAGATGGCACCCGGTGTACCGGAGGACGCGATCTACGCCGACTTCGGCAAGAAGCTGGGTGGCAAGACACGCTTTTCAGCCAACCTGGGGCAGCTTGCCAAGCTCGGTTTCGTCGTGCGCCGCAACAAGCTGATCTTCGAAGGGCCGCTTCTGGACCTGATGATCGACTACGCCAGGCTCGCACCGCGCATCATCGAGGGCGCGCTGGGCGAAGTGCTCAAGCTGTCGGGCACCCGGATCGCCGCCGCGCCCGAGGCGGATGGCGAAGAAGCCGACGAGGCGGTCGAGCTGGGCGACTGAACCGGGCACCCCATGCCCCCGCATCCGGCGGTGGCATGCCGATCCGGCGATCGCGACACGATGCAGTTGATTAGACAGAGCCTGTGGCGCAACACGCGGTGCGGCAGGCAAGGCAAGGAAGGCTGATGTTCCAGATCCGCGAACTCGAAATGATCCACTGGGATTTCTGGCGCGCCGTACGTGTGCCGCTCGATGCCCAGATCGTCACCATCGTCGGCCCCAACGGCTCGGGCAAGACTACCTTGCTCGACGCGCTGCGCACGCTGCTGGCGCTCAAGTGCTCGGGCCGGCGCGACTACAAGCGCTACGTGCGCAACAACCGCGAGAACTACGCCTGGCTGCGCGGCGTGGCCAGCAACCCGCGTCGCAGCGGTGGCGGGTTGTTTCCCTATCTGTTCTTCCCGCTGACCTGCGACGAGGTGACGCTGTTCTGCCGCATCAAGAAGCAGGGCGGCGACTGGGTGCGGCAGTACGCCATCGCCGAGGGCAACGTGACGCTGACCGCCGAGACCGAAGCGCAGCTTGCCTGGATCGGTGTGAACGAATACAGGCGCCGGCTGGAGCAGGCCGGGCTGACGCCCGCCATTGCCGAGGTGCTGGCACTGGAGCAGGGCGATACCGACAAGCTGTGTGAATACAGTCCCAAGGCGTTGCTCGATCTGGTGTTCCAGGTGTTCGGCGACAAGGAAGTGCTCGATCACTATGCCGAGACCAAACTGCGGCTGAAGGAGGCCGAGGGCGAGCTTGGCAAGATGGAGCAGCAGCTGGCCGCGCTCGGGGTCGACGTGGAGCGGCTCAAGCTGCGCGCCAACAACCACCTGGAATGGCGCGCATTGCAGGATGACGTCGAACAGCTGGAAGCCCAGGTGGTGCCGGCGCTGCGCTATGTCGAACAGTGGGAAAGCCTGCGCGGCTACATCAACCAGTTCAAGGGCAGCCGGCGCGCGCTCAAGCAAAAGCAGGACGAGCTCGATGCCATCGATGTCGAATACCGGCAGGCCGAGACCGTGCAGCGCGAGGCGTTGACGCACGAGGACGCGGCGCGGCGAGAGTACGATGCGGCGTTCAAGGCCTTCCAGGATGCGCGCGATGTGGCGCGCGACAGCGAAAAGACGCTGAAGGAGGCCGAGCGCCTGCGCCAGCTTGCCGAGCTGGAGCACGGTGCGGACGCGGTTGCGCTCAACGACCGGCTTGCCCGGCACAAGGAGGCGGCTGCCGAGCTCAAGCAGGCCATCCGCATGGCCAAGGAGGAGCGCCAGCGCCTTGCCGAAGCCCAGTTCGCGTTGCAACAGGGCCGCCCGCCGCATCCCGATTTCGTTGCCCGCATGCGTGCCGCGCTGGATGAAGCCGGCATCGCCCACCAGTTGCTGACCGAGATCGTCGAAGTGCGCGACAACAGCTGGCAGGATGCGGTGGAGGCACTGCTGGCGCCGTATCGCCACATCATCCTGCTCGAACGCAGCGCCGACCGGCAGCGTGCCTGGGAGATCGGCCAGGAACTGAAATACCGTCACTTCATCGTGCCCGAGCGCGAGCCGGTGGCGCGGGCTAACGCCAATTCGATCCTCGAGATCGTCGACTTCAAGGCCGATGCGCCGGCCTGGCTTGCGGGGTTGCTCAACCGCACCCAGCGCGCCCGCTCGGTGGCCGATGGCCAAAAGCTCGATGGCGATTGGATCACCCGCGACGGCTTTCACAAGGAACGCCGCGGTGCCCGCGACATCTCGGCCAAGCCGGGCGACTATGCGTTCGGCGAGGCAGCGCGCCATTCGCGGCTGGCCGAGGTGAGCCGGCGGCTGCGCGAGCTGAACGAGCAGTTGCTCGCCGATGAGTCGCGGCTGGGCGACCTGGAGCGCGATATCTCGATGCTGACCCAGTCGCTGATGGGCATGCAGGCGGTGGTGCAGCTCGCCGCGCGGCAAGATGAGTTCGCCGCGGTGGCCGAACGCTGGCCGGATGAGGAACGACGCGCCCAGGAGGCCGGCGCCGCGCTCGCCGCCGCCCATGCCGCCTGGGAGCAGATGCGCAACACCCGCGAAGAAGGCCGGATCGCCTTCGAAAGGCTCAAGGACGGTCGCGCCCGGCTCGATGCCCAGGTCGGCATGCTGCTGGATCAGTCGGCGCGCCAGCGTGAAGAGCAGTCGCGCCTGATCCGCGCCCTGCGCGAAGCCAAAGGTGCGTTGCCGGGAGCGCTGAGCGCTGCGGCCGAGCTGCGTGCACTCAAGGAGCGCTACGGCGGTTCGCGCGAAGTGCTGCATATGATCGAGCACGAACGCAGCCGGCTTGGCGCCGGCGACTGGGAGACCGACGCCACTGTGGTCGCGCGGCGCGACAAGCTTGCCGCCGACTATGCCGCGCTCGAACGTGATACCCGGCTGCATCGCAGCGAGGTCATGCGTACCGGGCTGCTGGCCGACGAGGCCCGCGCCGCGTACATCAACAAGCTCAAGGCCACGGTGCGCGCCTATGGCCGCAACGTGAAGCGGCTGGGCGAGCTTGCCGGCATCGAGGTCGAGCTTGAGCTGCCGCAACTGGACAACGACGACCTGACGCTGGCGCAGGCAGGCCTGTCCGCCCGCTTCAATTTCGACCAGAAGGGCATGATGGGCCTGAACGATGGCGAAGCCTCGGGCGGCCAACAGGTGATGAAATCGCTGATCCTGCTGATCGGCCTGATGATGGATGAATCGAATCCGACCGGCTTCGTGTTCATCGACGAGCCGTTCGCCCACCTCGATATCTTCAACATCGATCG